>JAAYPW010000027.1 GCA_012519615.1 Fusobacteriota bacterium | reverse complement strand
TTATCAAATAAATTAACAAATGAAGCAAAAGTAAATTTTGAAATTGATAAAACTTTACCTAAAAAACCGGTAATTTTAGGTGTAGAAAATGGTAAAACTTATGCAGAAGGTGTAGTAATTACAGTTGATGAAAAACAAGCAGACACAGAATACGTTGCTACAATAAATGGATTGCCATATGAGTTAGGGACTGAATATAGTGAATTAGGTAAATCAGAACTAGTAGTAAAAGGAACAAGATTATCAAATGGATTATCTAGTGAAACAAAAAGAAACTTCGAAATAGATACACTACCACCTAAAAAACCAATAGTGCTGGGTGTAGAAAATGGTGAAATACTTGCACAACCAGTTTATATTGATGTAAAAGATAGAGAACTAGGAATCGAATATGATTTTTATATAGATAGTGAAATTTATGAAGAAGGAAGCGAATATTCAGAAAATGGAATACATCAATTATATGTGGAAGCAATAAAATTAAAAAACGGATTGAAAAGTAGTGAAACAAGAACATTTGAGATTGATATGTTACCTCCAGCAGTACCAGTAATTGTAGGAGTGGAAAATGGAGAAAAAATATCTAAAGATCCTATAATAAATATTGAGAATAAAGAAGAAGGTGTAGAATATACTGCTACAATAAATGGAAAACCTTACGAATTAGGTACAATATACAAAAGTAAAGGTGCTAATATTATAAAAGTAGAAGCTTTAAAAACAAAAAATAATTTAACATCATCATCAGAAAAAACATTTACTAAAAAAAGTGGAAAATACCTTATATTAAAAGGTGGAGTTAATGTATATGGTAAACTAAAAGAGAATGTTAACCATAAAAGAGATAGTTATGATAGCGGTGTATTAGGAACTAGTATCAATACAAGTAATAAAACAAGTAAAACTACAAAAATAATGCCTATAATAGGTGGAGAGTTAATATTACCAGTATCAGAAAAAATTGGACTAGGTTTAGGAGCACTTTATGAACCTAAAGTACAACCTAAGAAAAAATCTTCATCTGGAAACCTAATAGTTGGTGATGATGACTATATTAAATATTATGATAATAAAAATAAAGAGTTAGATTTAATACCTGTATATTTTACAGGAAGATACAATTTAAATAAAGATAGCGATTGGAAACCATATTTAGGTGCAAGATTAGGATACTCATTTGTAGGAGATTATAATTATCATAACTTTGAGGATTCAAAAGGTGGGTTATATTATGGTTTAGGCACAGGATTAGAATATAAAAATTTCCAATTTGAATTATTCTATACAGTATCAAAAATAGAATTTGAAAAAAAATACAATAATGCATACGGAATTATAGTTGATGAAGTTAAAGATAAATCAAAAGTAGATTTCCATAGAATAAATCTAACAATTGGTTACTGGTTGTTCTAATTAAAAAAAGGGGTGTATTTAATGAAAAAAATATTAATTTTACTAGTAATATTAACATCGATGTTTTATACAGTTGGATGTAGTTCAAAAGAGAAAACTGGTAAAATCTCAATAACGGTGTTAGATGAATTTGAAAATGAAGTAACAGATTTAGAAGTAATCTTATATGGTGTAGGAGAATCTTCATATCCTTATACATTTGAAGATCTAAAAGGATATCAATTATATACGTTTACTATTGAAGGGATAAATACAAAAAAATATGAAAAAATCGGGCATAAACACGTAGAAGCTGTAGAAAATGGAACAAATCTAGTAATTAGGTTAGAACCAATTGCTAATATTACTGAAGAATAGAGCGTAGAGATTGTAGAAGATTGTTCAAATAATGGAAATTTAGATGGAATGCAATAAAATTAGCTCTTGCGTTAGAAACTTATGATGCTCATATAAAAAATAAAATATAACTTATATAATTTTATGAAAGGGCATGACTATAGTATTACATACAATAATGTTTTTTGACCATAACTTTATAACTAATTAAAATAATAAAATTTTATATTGAAAAGAGAAGCAGTAAATTTGCTTCTCTTTTCTTATATATAGCAAAATAGATGAATTTTTAAAAATAGAGTTTTACAAACCGGTTTAGTTGTGATATAATAAAACAAAAATGTTGTGGTGGTGAATTAATTGTTAAATATATCTAATATAATAGCAAATGAATTAAATATTACAGAAAAACAAGTGAATAGTACTATTACATTACTTGATGAGGGGGGGACAGTCCCTTTTATTGCAAGATATAGAAAAGAGATCACAGGAAGTTTAGATGAAGAAATAATTAGACAAATAAATGAACGTATTGAATATTTAAGAAATCTAGAAAAAAGAAAGGAAGAAGTAATCTCTTCAATAGAGGGACAAGGAAAACTTACAGAAGAATTAAAAAAAGATATTTTAAATGCAACAGTATTACAAAGAGTAGAAGATTTATATCTACCATATAAAAAGAAGAAAAAAACTAAAGCAGATATAGCCATTGAAAATGGGTTGTTACCACTATCAGAAATTATGCTTAATGAAAAAATTACTATAGCGGAATTAGAGAAAATTGCAATAGATTATATAAATGAAAACGTTGAAAATATACAAGATGCAATTGAAGGTGCTAAATTAATAATTGCACAGGATCTATCTGAAAATATAGAGATAAAAGACTACATTAGAGATCTATATAAAAAATATGGAGTTTTATACTCAAAATTAATTGAAAAAAATAGAGATTTAGATAGTAAATTAGTTTATCAAGATTATTATGAATATTCAGAAGCTGTAAAGCAGATCCCATCACATAGAGTTTTAGCAGTAAATCGTGGTGACAAAGAGAAAGTATTAAGTATTTCAGTTAAATTAGATGAGACAAATTTTGATAATTTAGTAAAATATGTACTTAGTAAATATAAAAATAAAAATCTTTGTGAATTGTATACAAATATTATAATAGATAGTCTAAATAGATTAATTTTACCATCAGTGGAAAGAGAAACAAGAAATTTAATTACAGAGAGATCGGAAGACGATGCAATAGAAATATTTAAAAAAAATATAAAAAACTTACTTTTACAAGCTCCTATTTATGGGAAAAATATGATTGGACTAGATCCGGGGTATCGTACAGGTTGTAAAGTAGTTATTATAGATAAAGATGGTTTTTTTATTGAAGATACAATTATTTATTTAATGCATGGAGACGCTAAATTTGATTTAGCTAAGAAAACAATAATAAATTTTATAAAAAAATACGAAATTGATATACTTGCAATAGGAAATGGGACGGGCTCTAGAGAAACAGAAAAGTTTGTAGCAGATATAATTAAAACAGAAAAATTTAATAAAAAACCTGCATTCGTTATTGTAAATGAGGCTGGAGCATCAGTTTATTCAGCATCAAAATTAGCCATTGAGGAGTTTCCAGAATTAGATGTTACAGCAAGAGGAGCTATCTCAATAGCAAGAAGAATACAAGATCCACTTGCAGAATTAGTAAAAATTGACCCTAAATCAATAGGCGTGGGAATGTATCAACATGACGTTGATCAAAAGAAATTAACAACATCATTAGAGGATATTGTTGAAAGTGTAGTAAATAATGTTGGTGTAAATGTAAATACTGCATCTTGGGCACTACTGGGATATGTATCTGGGATAAAGAAGAATGTTGCAAAAAATATTGTTGATTATAGAAAAGAAAATGGTAATTTTAAAAATAGGGAAGAATTAAAAAAGGTAAAAGGATTAGGAGAAAAAGTTTATACTTTATGTGCTGGGTTTATGGTTGTAACTAATAGTGAAAATCCTTTGGATAATACAGTAATTCACCCAGAATCATATGAAATTGCTGTTAAAATATTAGATGAAATTAAATGTAAACTTGAAGATATTGATAATAATTTAAAAGAATTAAAAGAAAAATTGAGAACAATTGATATAAATAAATTTATAGAAAAAAATAATTACGGGAAGGAAACAACCCTTGATATATATAATGCACTTCTAAAAGAAAGAAGAGATCCACGTGACAGTTTTCCACAACCTTTATTAAAAGATGATATTCTTCAAATGGAAGATCTAAAAGAGGGGATGGAATTAGAGGGAACTGTTAGAAATGTAATACAATTTGGTGCATTTATTGATATTGGACTACATGAAGACGCACTTTTACATATATCAGAATTTGGAAAAGATAAATTTATTAAAGACCCAACATTAGTTATGTCTGTTGGAGATATTGTAAAAGTTAAAGTAAAATCAGTAGATATGAAAAGAAAAAGAGTATCACTTACTATGAAATAATAGATAAATAAAGAATAATTAATATAAAATAGGAGGAAAAAATGTCAGATAATACTGAAAAAATGGATTATGGTAGCACTCTTAATTTACCTAAAACAGACTTTCAAATGAAAGCAGGATTACCAAAAAAAGAACCAGAATTTTTGAAATATTGGAATGATAATAAAATATATGAAAAAAGTCTTTTAAACAAAAATAAAACTTTTATATTACACGATGGTCCACCATATGCAAATGGAGATATTCATATTGGACACGCACTAAATAAAATATTAAAAGATATTATACTTAAATATAAAAGACTAAAAGGTTATAACTCTCCGTATATTCCTGGATGGGATACACATGGACTACCTATTGAGCTTAAAGTTAATGAAATTTTAGGTGAAAAAGTAAAAACTATGGATAGATTAGATATTATGGAAGAGTGTAAAAAATATGCATTGAAATATGTTAATATACAAAAAGAGGGATTTAAAAGATTGGGTGTTTTTGGAAATTGGGAAAAACCATATATTACATTAAATCCAGAATATGAAGCAAAACAATTAGAAGTTTTTGGTAAATTGTATGAAAATGGATATATTTTTAAAGGGTTAAAACCAATTTATTGGTCACCTGTTACCGAAACAGCATTAGCAGAAGCAGAAATTGAGTATCATGACCACAAGTCGCCGGCTATATATGTTAAATTTGAAGCAAAAGATGATTTAACTGGAAAATTTAACTTAACAATAAATGAAAATGAAAAGATTTATTGTGTAATTTGGACTACAACACCGTGGACATTACCAGGAAATGTTGCAATATGTTTAAACTCAGATTTCACATATGTGTTTGCTAGAACAGATAAAGGTATACTTATAATTGCAGAGGAATTATTAGAAAAAGCATTTAATGATATTGGTATTGAAAATTATGAAATTATAAAAAAAATAAAAGGTGAAGAGTTAGAAAAATTAAACTTTAAACACCCTTTTTTAGAACGTGATTCAGTGGTGATATTAGGGGAGCATGTTACCCTTGAAGCTGGGACAGGATGTGTACATACAGCACCTGGACATGGTCAAGATGACTATGTAGTTGGTACAAGATATAAATTACCAATTATATCTCCTATTGATAATAAAGGTGTATTAACTGAAGAAGCAGGACAATTTTCAGGACTATTTTATGCAAAAGCGAATAAAGAAATTGTAAAATATCTTGAAGAAACAGGATATCTACTAAATTTCAAAGAGATTAGTCACTCATATCCACATGATTGGAGATCAAAAACACCTGTAATCTTTAGAGCAACAGAACAATGGTTTGTAAAATGTGAAGATTCTGATTTAAGAGAAAAAGCTTTAAAATCACTTGAAAATGTAAAATTCGTACCTGAATGGGGAAGAAATAGAATAACTACAATGTTAGAGTCAAGACCGGATTGGTGTATATCGAGACAACGTGTATGGGGAGTTCCGATTCCTGTATTCTACAATGAAAAAACTCAAAAAGAGATTTTTAGTAAAGAGATATTAGATAAAATCATAGAAAAAGTAAGATTAGAGGGAAGTAGCGCTTGGTATAAATATAAGCCATCAGAATTATTAGGTGAGGAATTACTTAATAAAATAGGTTTAACTGACGAAGATATTAGAAAAGAAACGAATATAATGGATGTATGGTTTGATTCTGGTGCAAGTCACAGCTCTGTATTAGAAGTATATGATGAACTTTATAAACCTGCAGATATGTATCTTGAGGGAAGCGACCAACATAGAGGGTGGTTCCAAACATCTTTACTAACTGCTGTAGGTGCAGATGGGGAAGCTCCTTATAAATCTCTTCTTACACATGGATTTGTAAATGATGGTAAAGGGATGAAAATGAGTAAATCTGCTGGAAATGTAGTAAATCCAAGTGAAGTAATTGAAACTTATGGTGCAGATATATTAAGATTGTGGTGTGCATCTGTGGACTATAGAGAAGATGTAAAAATATCAGATGGGATCTTAAAACAAATGACAGAATCGTATAGAAGATTAAGAAATACAGCAAGATATATATTAGGAAATATAAATGATTTTGATCCAGCAAAAGATAGAGTGGAGTATGAAAATTTATTAGAAATAGATAAATGGGCAATGCATAAATTAGAAAAATTAAAAAGAAAAGTAAATGAAAACTATGAAAAATTTGAATTTTATAACTTATTTTATGATATACATTATTTTGCTGCAGTTGAAATGAGTGCATTTTATTTAGACATACTAAAAGATAGACTATACACTACAAAAGCAAACTCTGTAGAGAGAAGAGCTGCTCAAACAGTAATGACTGATATATTAATTACATTTACAAAAATGATGGCACCGGTATTGTCATTTACATCAGAAGAGATATGGCAAATGTTACCAAAAGTTGTAAAAGAGAGTGAAAGTGTATTGTTATCGAATTGGTATGAAGAAAATGATATGTATGTAAATGAAGAATTATCAAAAAAATGGGATAAAATTATTAAATTAAGAGAAAATGTAAATAAAAATTTAGAAGAAGCTAGAAAAGATAAAGTAATTGGACATTCTCTAAATGCGTTAGTAAAAATTATTACTAATACTAATGAAGAGTATGAATTTATAAATAGTAATCTATCTTTATTAAAAGATGTATTTATTGCTTCTAAATTAGTTGTAGAAAAAGATGAATCACTAGATGAAGCTCAAATTATAATTGAAAAAGCTCCTGGTGAAAAATGTGAAAGATGCTGGAAATACTCTGAGGAATTAGGTAAAAATGAACAGTATAAAGATATATGCCCTAGTTGTACAGATGCTTTAATGTAATAATATATTGATAAAAACACAAAATAAAAGTAATTTTTTTTACTTTTCATTTTGTGTTATATCATATTTAAATAAATAATAAATAAAAAAGGGTGATATTTTTGAAAAATAACAGAGTTAAAGAGCTAACAGTAAATATAATTATGATATTTTTTATATTTGCCTTAGATCAATATACAAAATATATTGTGGAAAATAATTTCAAAGAGGTAGGCGATAGAAAAGAGTTAATAAAAGATTTTTTTAATATAACTTATGTTAGAAATGAAGGGGTTGCATTTGGACTTTTTCAAGGGAAAATTTTTTTTATTGTTCTTTTAGGACTTATTGCTATAGTTGCAATGATTCTATACCTACATAAAAAAGATGAAGAGCATTCAAATTGGTCAAGATTTGGATATATATTTATATTAGGTGGAGCATTTGGTAATCTATTTGATAGACTATTAAGGGGATATGTTGTAGATTTTATAGATTTTGCAGGTATATGGAAATACATTTTTAATGTTGCAGATATAGCGATTAACATAGGTATTATACTAATGTTATTAGAATTTATACTGGAAAAAGAGAGTATTTATACTAAAAAACAAGATAAAAAATCGTGTAAAGAGACAAAAAAATTAAAAAAAGAGATAGAGAAAGAAAAATTAAAAGCAAATGAGATAGATAAAGAAAATAGTCTAGAAAACAATTAACAGAAACAGGAGGAAAAAATGACTTTTCAAGATATTATATTAAAATTACAAAAATTTTGGAATGAAAAAGGCTGTATAATAGGAAATCCTTATGATGTGGAAACAGGGGCAGGTACTTTTAATCCAAATACATTTCTTATGTCATTAGGGCCAGAACCTTGGAATATAGCATATGTGGAGCCGTCACGTCGTCCAAAAGATGGAAGATATGGTGAAAATCCCAATAGACTGTATGAACACCATCAATTTCAAGTAATAATGAAACCATCACCAGAAAATATTCAAGAAATGTACCTTGAAAGCCTTAAAGAATTAGGTATTGATTCTAAAAAACATGATATTAGATTCGTAGAAGATGACTGGGAATCTCCAACTTTAGGTGCGTGGGGACTTGGATGGGAAGTATGGCTAGATGGTCAAGAAATTACACAATTTACATATTTTCAACAAGTTGGAGGTATAGAGCTAGATATTATACCTGTGGAGATAACATACGGTTTAGAGAGAATTGCACTGGCTATTCAAAATAAAGACAGTGTTTTCGATTTAGATTGGACAAACAATGTTAAATATGGAGATATGAGATTTCAATTTGAATATGAATTTTCAAAATACAGTTTTGAAATAGCAGATGTAGCAATGCATTTTGATCTATTTAATAAATACGAACAAGAAGCAAAACAAATTATAGATAATAAATTAGTTTTACCAGCATACGACCATGTTTTAAAATGTTCTCATTGCTTTAATATACTTGATTCAAGAGGTGCAATAAGTACTACTGAGAGAATGAGCTATATACTTAGAGTAAGAAATCTTGCGAAATCTTGCGCTGAACTATATGTTGCTGAAAGAGAAAAACTTGGATTTCCATTATTAAAAAAATAGATAATAAAAAATCAAATAAATTGTTAGAAAATTGTTGCATTTGAAAGGAGAGGAATTTCTTGGAAATATTATTAGAAATCGGTGTAGAAGAGATACCCGCTAGATTTTTAGTACCAGCATTAAATAATATAGAGGAGATAATTAAAAAAACATTAAAAGAGCAAAGAATAAATTATGAAAAAATTGTAACTTATGGTACACCGAGAAGATTAGTATTATCAGTAAATAAATTATCAGAAAAGCAAGAAGATATTACAAGTCAAAATATAGGTCCTGCTAAAAATATAGCCTATGATATTAATGGACAGTTAACTAAGGCAGGTATAGGTTTTGCAAAATCTCAAGGAGTAGAGGTAACAGAATTAGATATATTAAAAAATGAAAAAGGTGAATATATTTCTGTAACAAAATATGAAAAAGGTAAAAATACAGAAGATTTATTGCCTGAAATACTAAAAAAAACTATATTAGATATTAATTTTCCAAAAACTATGAGATGGGGAGAGAAACAATTTAAATTCGCAAGACCATTAAGATGGATTCTTGCTATTTGTGATAATAAACTAATACCAATTGAAGTAGCAGGAATAAAAAGTTCTATGATGACTTCAGGACATAGATTTTTCGGTGAAAAAGAGATAGAGGTCAAAAATATAGATGATTATTTTATAAAAATTAAGAAAAATAACGTTATTATAGATATTGAAAAAAGAAAAAAAGCAATATTAGATGATATTAAAATGAAAACAGCTAAAATTGGTGAAAAAGTTTTAATTGAAGATGAACTTTTAGATGAAGTAGCTAATCTAATTGAATATCCATATCCGATTACTGGTACATTTAATGCAGAGTTTTTAGAGGTACCACAAGAGGTACTTATAATCACTATGCAGGCTCATCAAAGATATTTTCCTATATTAGATAATGATGGAAAATTATTACCGAAATTTGTACTAATAAGAAATGGTATCGAAGATTCTCAAGAGGTGCAAATAGGAAATGAAAAAGTATTAAGTGCGAGATTAGCAGATGCCAGATTTTTTTATTATGAAGATTTGAAAAAAAATGTAAAATATTTTAATGAAAATTTAAAAAATGTTGTATTTCAAAATAAACTTGGTACAATATATGATAAAATTGAAAGAAATCTTAAAATAGCAAATTTTATATCTGATAAATTAAATATAAAAAAAGAGGAAAAAATTGATATTCTTAGAACAGTAGAGATATGTAAATTTGACTTAGTTACAAATATGATAGGTGAGAAAGAGTATACAAAATTACAAGGATTTATGGGGATGGAGTATGCTAAAAAATTCGGCGAAAAAGACAATGTAGCTAATGGAATATATGAGCACTATATGCCGAGATATCAAGGGGATACTTTACCTGTAACAAAAGAGGGAATTATAGCTGCAATAGTTGATAAATTAGATACCATTGTAGGATGCTTCACAGTTGGATTAATACCTCGTGGTTCACAAGATCCATATGCTCTTAGAAGAGCTGCTTTAGGTATTGTAAATATCATATTAGAATCTAAATTAGAAATTTCTATATTTGATTTAGTTAAATATTCATTAGATATATATGAATCTAATGGAATTTTAACTATAAATAAAAAAGATGTATTTGATAATATAAATGAGTTCTTCAAAGATAGAATCATTAATGTATTAATAAATAAAGGGTACAAAAAATATATTATTGAGGCTGTAGTTGCTGCCGATTGTGATAGTATAATTGATGTTGAAAAAAAGGTAGAAATTTTAGAAAAAGTAATTGATAGTGATGAATTTACAAACTTAATCATGCTAGTAAAAAGGGTAAAAAATATAACTAAAGATTTCTCAGATAATGATGTTGTAATTGATGAAAATTTCTTTGTGGAAAAAGAGGAGAAAAATCTATATGAATATTACAATGAATTTAAAGATCAAGCAAAAAAAGATATTGAAAAAAAAGATTATCGTGGTTTCTTCGATGATTTACTAAAAGGGGAAAATATAATTAATGATTTCTTTGAAAAAGTGATGGTAATGGATAAAAATCCAAATATTAAAATAAATAGATTATCGTTATTGAAAAAGCTAGATGAAATTTTTAATAAAATTGTTTTAATAACTAATTTATAATTTATATAAAACTTGACTTTAATAAAAAAAATAAGCTATACTAATGTGAACAAATTATATAAAAATAAAAAAGGGGATGTTAACAATGACTGACAGACAAAATAAAGCAAAGCTTATGGGGAATTTTTTTATATTTATAGGTGTTTTAATATTGTTAGTAGCAGTTACAATGATTTTTATGGTGATAAAAGATAATCCAAAAAATTATTTAACTATTGGAGCAATTGCAGTAACCGCAATTGTAATATTTAACTTTTATATTTTCAAAAAAATGGTTATAGAGTTAATTGTAGAAATAGAGGATAATACTAAAATGTCGAAATTAAATACTAAAAACTCTAATAAACTTGAGAAAGATATGTTGGAAGTACTAGAATCAATAGATTTCTTGGCGATAAGAAGAAATAAAACAACAAGAGAGATGCATGAAGAAATAGAAAGATTAAATAATTTGTTAAAAAAATCTTCATTTAAACAAGTTGTTGCAGATGGAGAAGTGGCAGCTACATCTAATAATGATGAAGATGATAATTTTATTGAAAGCGAAAAACCAATTATCCAATACGAAAGTGAATATGGAATTGGAGATGGAAGTAAAAAAACAATATCTAATGATGGAATTCAATTTGAAGATCCAAATTTAGAAAGTGCTGTAAGAGAAAAAATAAATAAATTAGAAGGACCAATATATAAAGAAGACTTAGTTGATATAAGTACTTTATCTTTATCAAATAAGAATATTTCGTCTTTAATTGGATTAGAAAATTTAATAGGTCTACAAAAATTAGATTTATGGAAAACTGATATTGATAATATTGAACCATTATCTACATTAGAGAATCTTGTTTATTTACGTATATCAAAAACAAATGTAGTTGATATATCTCCACTTGAGAATTTAACAGCAATTGAGGAGTTATATTTACAAGAAACTGAAATTGAAGATATAAGTGTACTATCTAAACTTCAGAATTTAATGTATCTATATTTAGAAAAAACTCTTGTAAAAGATATATCGTCTTTAGAAGAACTAAAAAATTTAGAGGATTTATATCTATGGAATACACCTAATCTTGATACAGGGACAAATTCTCCAGTACATAAAACTATAAAAAAATTGGAATCAAGAGGATGTAATGTGATATATTAACTAATTTAAACATAAAGTAACAATTTACAATTATGTAATACAATGTGATAATATACTTGCTAGGGGAGCTAATAAGCTGAGAGGAGATTTCCGACCCTTCGAACCTGTTTGGATAATGCCAACGAAGGGAAGCAGACTATTTAAATTTTATTAAAATAAATAGAAGCTTTCCTTATTTAGGGAGAGCTTTTTTATTTAATAAAGAAAGAAGGTGAAATGAATGGCTGTAACTATAAATGGACTTATCGAGAAAAATGTTATTGGAAAAACAATTGAAGAATTAATTAATATGAAAAAATTAGAAAAAAAATCTCTAATAGTGGAATATAATTATAATATTTTAAAAAAAGAGAATTGGGATAGTACAATAATAGATGATAAAGATAATATTGAACTATTAAATTTTGTTGGTGGTGGATAAAAATATATACAACTCACATTGTTTCAACTACTCTGTAAAATCAAAATTAGAAGAATATAGAATGAGGCTGTAAATATTAAAATAGTAATGAATTATTTTACTAACATAATATGTACATAATCAAATATGAATATAAAAAAATTAAAATTGAAAATTAAAAAATAATTTTAGACATAGAAGGACGCGAATTCAAATAGATTAAAGAAATGTAAGGGCAAAAGATGTGATTTTAGAGCTTAGAACGTAGTTAATGGTATTTAGGAAATGAAAATATAATTTTCAAAATAAAACTTTGCCATAAAATTTTATTTTCATATAGACCGCGTTTTTAGAGTATAAATATATAAAATTATTAGCAATATTTTTACAATATGATTAATTATTATTTGAAAGATAAATCGAGTATACACTGTTTTTTACTTTTTTTATTCAAATAAATATTTAGTTGTAGAAAAAAAATTTTAATTAATGATATAAATTTTAATTAAATATTATGTACGAGGCGTAATTTATGCAATACAGGATTATGAAATAATACAAAGTGTTAGTTAACTATATGGATATTTATAAAATTAAATACAAGAATAAGAATATATTTCTATTATAAAAAATGCATACAAATATTTTTTGTAGAGAGACGTTATATGTTTATAAAAAGTCTATTTTATTTAAAAATCTATAGAAATAATAAAAAAGACTAAATTTTGTATTAATATTAATATTTTAATATTAATTTATAACTTTAAGGAGAGAAAAATGGAAAAAGACTTATTTAAAATAGGTAATTTAGAATTAAAAAGTAGATTAATTACAGGAACAGGTAAATTTTCTTCAAAATCAATAATACCTAAAATGTTAGAAAGTAGCGAGTCTGAAATGATAACTGTAGCTCTTAGAAGGGTAAATAACAGCGATAAAGATGGAAATATCTTAAATTATATTCCAAAAAATGTAATGCTTTTACCAAATACATCTGGTGCAAGAGATCATATGGAAGCTGTAAGGATAGCAAGAATTGCAAAGGAAGCAGGTTGCGGTAATTTTATAAAAATTGAGATAATAAACGATATGAAATATCTTCTACCTAATAATGAAGAGACTTTAAAAGCAACAGAAATACTTGCTAAAGAGGGATTTCATGTTATGCCATATATTATGCCTGATTTAACAATATCTAAACGTTTGGAAAGTGCTGGTGCAGCTGCTGTAATGCCACTTGGTGCACCAATTGGGACAAATAAAGGGCTATTACTAAAAGATATTATTGAAATAATAATAGAAAATGTAAAAATCCCTGTAATTGTAGATGCTGGAATAGGAAAGCCTTCGCATGCTGCTGCTGCTATGGAAATTGGTGCAGCTGCTGTTATTGTAAATACAGCAATTGCTACATCAGAAGACCCAATATTAATGGGAGAAGCATTTAAATATGCTGTTAAATCAGGAAGAATGGGATATTTAGCTAAAATGGCCGAAGAGAAAAAATATGCAGATGCTTCATCGCCTCTTACTGGATTTTTAGGTGATTAAATATGGGATTTTATGATATAATAGAAAAATATAAAGCGTTTGATTTTGAAAACTATTGTAATTCTATAAAAAATGAGGATATTATAAATAGTTTAAATAAAACAAAGTTAAATGATATGGATTTTTTAAATATAATCTCTAATAAAGCGGAAAAATATATTGAGATTATGGCAAAAAAATCTATGGATATAACAAGACAGTATTTCGGTCGTACAATTTCTCTATATACACCAATGTATATTTCAAATTATTGTACAAATAGATGTATATATTGTGGATTTAATAAAGATAATAAGATTAAAAGAGCTAAACTAACACTAGAGGAGATTGAAAAAGAGGCAATTGAAATTGCAAAAACTGGTTTAAAACATCTATTAGTTTTAACTGGTGAGGCAGATACAGAAAAAGATTTTATCTATTTAAAAGATTCGATAAAATTATTATCAAATTATTTTCCGTCAATATCAATAGAGGTATTTCCTATGGACACAGATAAATATATTGAGTTGAAAAAATTAGGGGTAGATGGTCTAACTGTATATCAGGAAACATATAATAAAGAACTATATGAGAAAGTACATTTAGCGGGAAAAAAAAGAGATTATCATTATAGACTAGATACACCGGAAAGAGGTGCAATTGCAGGATTTAGACAAGTTAGCATTGGTACACTATTTGGGTTAGGGGAAACTATAAAAGAGGCGTTTTTTAGTGGATTACATCTAAGATATCTAATGGATAATTATCTTGATACAGAATTTAGTATTTCATTACCACGAATAAATGATGCTGAAGGTGGATTTAAACCAAATGATCCTATGAGAGATAAAAAATTTGTCCAAATAATGACAGCCTATAGAATTTTTGCTAATAGAGCAGGTATAAATATATCTACAAGAGAAAAACAGGAGTTTCGAGATAATATCATGAAACTAGGTGTTACAAAAATGTCCGCAGATTCAAAAACCGATGTTGGAGGCCATACTAAAGTTGATAATTCCACAAAACAGTTTGAAATATCAGATAATCGTAATGTTGAGGAAATGGTTCATTCTATAGAAAGTCAAAATTATCAAGCGATATATAAAGATTGGATATGGGAATCTGGTGAAATTAGATGAAAATCGGAATTGCAGGTGTAGGCGGAATAGGTTCTAATGTTGCAATGTATTTAGTTAGAGCTGGGTTTACAAAATTTAAGATAATAGACTTTGATATAATAACGGAATCTAATTTAAATAGACAATTTTTCTTTAAAAATCAGGTTGGGAAATATAAAGTTGATATGTTAAAAGAAAACTTAGAAAATATTAATGGTGATATAATTATAGAGAAAGAAGTTTTAGAACTTACAAAAGATAATATGCTAGAGAAGTTTAATAATTGTAATATTATTGTAGAGGGATTTGATATTAAAGAGAGAAAAATAGAATTACTAGAGGTTTTTTCAAATTCAAATAAATTAATTGTATCTGCTAATGGAATTGGTGGATTAGATTTATCAAATATTGTAACTAAAAAACTAGGAAAAAATATATTTATTGTTGGTGATTTTAAAAGTGATATAATAGACTATAAGACATATTCTACAAAAGTATCTATTATAGCAGGTACAATGGCAAATATAATTATAGAAAAACATGGAGTTGGAGTGGATAATTAATGTATAAAATAAATAGAATTCTTGATGCAAATGTAAATCGAGCTGCTGAAGGTATTCGTGTAATTGAAGATGTATGTAGATTTTATTTCGAAGATGAAGACAAAACAAAAAAATTAAGAGAAATTCGACATAAATTAAGAAAAACTTTTAAAAATATCGATGATGATTTCGTTAATTCTAGAGATTCTGAACACGATATTGGAAAAGATATTAGCCAGAACACTACTTTAGATAAAAAAACAGACTTAAAACAGTTAATAACTGCAAATTTCAAAAGAGTAGAAGAAGCTGTAAGAACAATGGAGGAATCCCTTAAAATTATTGAAAAATATGAAAAAAGCAAAATAATGGAAAATATAAGATACGAGGCATATTATCTAGAAAAAGAGATATTAAAACTTATAACAATAAAATTACCTAAAGGGATATATGGGATAACTGCTGAAAAATATTCAAATGGTAGAAAAAATATTGACGTAGTTCGTGAGATGATAGAATCTGGAGTAAAAATTATCCAATATCGGGAAAAATATAAATCAATGAAGGAAAAATATGAAGAATGTCTAGAAATACGTGAAATTACAAGAAAGAATAGTGTAATTTTTATAGTAAATGATCATATTGATATTGCAATGATGGTTGATGCAGATGGAGTTCATATTGGTCAAGATGATGTACCTATAAAAGAGGTGCGTAAACTTGTAGGGAACAAGATTATTGGATTATCTACACATTCAAAGGAGCAATACCAAAAAGCTCTGGAAGATGGAGCTGACTATATTGGTGTAGGTCCCATTTATAAAACATATACAAAAGATGATGTATGTGATCCTGTGGGACTAGAGTATTTAGAATACGCTGTAAAAGAAAATAAGATCCCATTTGTAGCAATAGGTGGAATCAAAGAAAATAATATTTATGATGTAATTAATATAGGTGCAGAAACAATTTGTCTCGTTACAGAAATAGTTGGAGCAGAAAATATAAATGATAAAATTGTGTCGTTGTTAAATAAAATGAATAAATAAAATTAAAAAGGGGAGAGATTAATGACTTATACAACACAAATGGATGCGGCTAAAAAAGGGATACTTACAAAGCAGATGAGTGATGTTTTAAAAGATGAATTTATTAGTAAAGAAGATTTATTAGAAGGGATAGCTAACGGAACAATCGTAATTCCTGCAAATAAAAATCATAAAAATCTAAGAGGAATTGCAATTGGGAAAGGATTAAAAACGAAAGTAAATGTAAACCTTGGAGTATCTCAAGATAAATTTGATATTGAGTTAGAAACAAATAAAGTTATGAAGGCAATTGAGCTAAAAGCTGATGCAATAATGGATCTAAGTACTTATGGTGATACAGAATCATTTAGGAAAAAATTAGTAGAGATATCGCCAGTTATGTTAGGAACTGTACCGATGTATGATGCATTAGTACAATTTAATCATAAAGATGTAAAAGATATAACTGTAGATGAGATATTTCAAGTTGTAGAACAACATGCAGAAAATGGGATTGACTTTTTAACAATACATGCTGGTTTAAATAAATATGCTGTGGAAAGAGTGGATAAAAATCCTAGACTTACACATATTGTAAGTAGAGGTGGCGCAATACTATATGAATGGATAAAAGAGACTGGAAATGAAAATCCATTTTATGAGCATTTCGGAAGATTATTAGAGATTTGTAAAAAATATGATGTTACTTTAAGTTTAGGCGATGGATTAAGACCAGGATCAATAAAAGATGCTACAGATGCACCACAAATTCAAGAACTAATCACATTAGGCGAGCTAACAAAAGAAGCATGGAAAGAAAATGTACAAGTTATGATAGAGGGTCCAGGGCATGTACCTTTAAATGAGATTGCTGCAAATATGCAAATTCAGAAAAAATTATGTCATGGGGCTCCATTTTATGTATTAGGCCCTTTAGTTACAGATATTGCACCAGGTTATGATCATATTACATCAGCTATAGGTGGAGCAATTGCAGCAACATATGGAGCTGATTTCCTATGTTATGTAACACCGGCAGAGCATTTAAGATTACCAGATTTAGATGATATTAAAGAGGGAGTAATAGCAAGTAGAATAGCAGCACATGCAGCAGATATTGCAAAAGGGATAAAAGGTGCTATAGAATGGGATAATGCAATGAGTAAAGCAAGAGAAGAACTTAACTGGAAAGATCAGTTTGCCCTTGCAATTGACCCCGAAAAAGCAATAAAATATCGAGAAAGTCAGATGCCAGAAGATGAAGAAGTATGTGCAATGTGTGGGGATTTCTGTGCTGTAAAAAGAAGTAAAAGAGTTGCAAAAAAAGATAAATAAAATTTTAAATTTATAGTATAAAAAATTGATTAATGAGAAAAAAAATGTTATAATTTAGGTATATAATTTAAAAATATCTAAAATAGGTGATATATATGTTGACAAGAGAAAACGTAGAATTTATAATCTCTAAGAGCAGAGCAGAGCAGAGCAGAGCAGAGCAGAGCAGAGCAGAGCAGAGCAGAGCAGAGCAGAGCAGAGCAGAGCAGAGCAGAGCAGAGCAGAGCAGAGCATAATATCTATATATAGGAATATAATAATAACCGCAGTAGCTACTTTACTGCGGGTTTTTGTAATTATTAAAATGCCATATTTTAAAATTAAAAAGGAGGTGATAAAATGTTTGATAGTTTAATATTTGCATATTCATATCAAAAAATAATTTTAAATAATGAAGGAGTTCCTATTGATTATACTATTTTAGATATAAATAAAACATTTGAAGAGATAACAGGCTATAAAAAGAAAAATGTAATAAATAAAAATGTCAGTGAATCTATTCCGGATATATTAAATTGTAATATTAATTGGATAGAATTTTATGGGGAAGTTGCATTAACAGGAAAAGATAAAGTTATTGAAGGATATTTTGAAGGGACCGATAAATGGTATAAAATTCATGCATATTCAAAGGAAAAAATGTATTTTACAACTGTATTTATTGATATTTCAGATATTAAGAGGGCTGAATTAGAAATGAGTAAAGCTAATCGTGTGAAATCAGATTTTTTAGCAAATATAAGTCATGAAATAAGGACACCAATGAATGGAATTTTGGGTTTTACTGATATATTAATGGATGTAGAAACAGATGAGACTAAAAAAGAGTATATAAAATTTATTCAAAATTCATCTTATCATCTACTTGCAATTATGAATGATATACTAAGTTTATCAAAAATAGAGTCGTTAAAGTATAAAATTATAGAAAATAAAGTTAATATATATGAAAAAATGAAACACATATCGAGAATTTATAAGCAACAGGCAAATTTAAAAAAAATAATATTCGAATTAGAAATATCTGAAAATTTAGATAAAGAAATTATTATTGATTATAACTCATTGTTTAGAATAATAAACAATTTATTATCAAACTCGATTAAATTTACTAAAAAAGGCTATGTAAAATTATCTATTAATGATATTTGTACAAATAATTATATTGAAATTATTGTTGAAGACAGCGGAATTGGTATAAATGATGCAAATATGGAAAAGATGTTTGAAGCATTTGAACAAGGAGAGCATTATTTAACAAAAGAATTCGGCGGTTTAGGTCTAGGACTTACTTTAGTAAAAAAAATAGTAGATTTACTACATGGAAAAATGGAGATAGAGTCTAAATTAGATGAAGGAACTAAAATAAAAATAATAATACCATATAAAGAGGATACAAATGACAATATATAAAATATCTTATAAATTAAAATGTTATGTAAAATACTAATTAACTAGTTATTATTAAAAATATATTTTACAAATTCAATTACTATAGCCATAGATAAATACATATATGATTAAAAAGAAGATGAAATAAAAAAACTGGATATTATAATAAATTTATAAGCAAATTCTCTTGTAAAGTCCTTATTTAAATTAGATTAGATAAAAAATATATTTCAAAATAGATATTATCTCTAAAATATGTGTTAAAGAGCGATATTTTAATTTTATTAATAAAATTTATTGTGAAAATACTTTCTAAAAATCCACAATTAATTAGAAAGTGTATAAAAAATTAAAAAGCATTAAAAATAATGATATTTTTAAGTTGACAAATTAGTAGAAAAGTCCTATAATTGACTCATGAGTCAAATTTAAATAAACATTAAAAATAAAATATGTTTATTTAGTAGAAAATAAATAGGAGGGCAACAGTTTGAAAAGAAATAAATTAGTTATTTTATTTATGCTTTTATTAACTATAGTAATATTTTCAGAAGAAAATAAAAAAGAATTAGATTTAAAAAAGAGTAATAATATTATTAAAAAAATTAAAAGATATTATGGAACAGATGATGTTTCTACAAGTAGAACATTCTTTTTCCCATATTATGCATCTGAAACTGGGCTTACATTTGGAAACTTTTATTATAATACAAATTTGTTTAATAAAGGTGGATTTATTACAAATGTAATTATGTATTCACCTTCAACTGATATAGGTGTTGATTGGATGGAATTAAAAGATATTCCTGTTTTTGGAAAATATAAAATAGGCGGAGATCTCTTTTGGGCATCTTTTGACGAGATTCGTCTATATGATCGTGGAAATGATAGTAGTAAAAATGCATTTACATTAGAAAATATGGCAGGATATGATAACGGACATGGTAAATATACAAATTTAAATTTAAATTTAAAAAAAGAATTAAATGACTATGATTATTATAAATACCTATTTAATTATAGTGAATTAGGCATGGATTCGAAAATTTTACAAAGAAGAATAAAATTAAAAACGGATAAAATTGGTTTTGAAATTGGAAGAGATAAAACATTTAATAGAGATCGTGCTATGACAGGAGAGAAAATTGCGTTTATATTTGAAAAAAGTTTAAATTTAATTTCAAATGATAGTTCCAACGATAGAGATTACTATAAATTAAAATTTGATGCAAGAAAATATATTCCTGTTGGCGAGAAAAAAACATTGGCAATTAGATTTCTTACGATGCATATGGATTATTTAAAAGAACCTGATAAAAACATGAGAGATTTTGACTTTGCAACTTTAGGGGATCTGGGACTATTTAGAGGGTATTATTTTATGAGATATAAAGATTATAATAGTGCTGTATGGCAAATGGAATATAGATTCCCGATAAATAAGAAAAATAATATAAGAGGGAGTTTCTTTACTGAATTTGGTAGAGTTAGCGGAAAATATGATGCCCAAATGTTCTATAAAGACTTAAAACTTGATGGTGGCTTTGGTTTGCATTATTATTTCAATGACCTTGTAATGGTAAGGGCAGATTTAGCAATATGTAATGAGCAAACGCAGTTAAGAATATCGACTTCACAAGCTTTCTAATTGAACCCGAAAAATTTTTATTTTGAACACATAAAGGACATTTAGATGAGGTAATATATAAGTGTAGAGAAGATTTAACAAAAATTAAATTTTCATAATAAAAATAGGGAGGGATTAAAAATGAAAAAAATGATATTAGTAATGGCGTTTGCAGTAATAGGATTAGGGGTAATGGCAAATGAAAATAGTAAAGTGATGAGAATTAGTGAACCGGTAAAGCAAGAAGTTTTGAGAGAATCTAAAAAATCACCTAATAAACAAATCCGAAAAGAGAATCAAGGACCTTTAGCTAAATTAACTGCAGAACAAAGAGAGGAATTTAAAAAAGATAAAAAACAATTTATAAAAGAGAGTCAACTAAAAAAATTAGAATTACAAGAGAGAGAGATCGAAGTAAAAAAATTATTATTAGATGATAATATTAATTGGACAAAAGTAGAAAAAGCAATAAAAAATAAAAATGATAAAAGAACAGAGATGGAAGTACACCTATTAAAACACAAATACCAAATGAAGGATAAGTATGGTATAGAAGAAAATTTTAATAGAAAACATAATAAACCTAATCGAAATAAAAAAAATATTCCTAATAGAGATATAAATAATAAAAAATGGAATAAAGAAAATCCAAAAATAAAATAAAATTAATCTAAATTAAATAAAAGAAGACTTAGTTTAAAATACTAGGTCTTTTTATGTTTATATATAGATATAATATGAATTATGTTTTACGTCATTCATAATGCTATTTAAAAAAATATTTAGATTGGATAAAATAAAATACCATAAAAAGAATAGTTTATTTTTTAATTACTTTTTTTTAAAATAAAAAACTTAAATCTTCTTACTTTTTTTCTGCAGCAAAAAAAAGTAAGCAAAAAATGCCGCCCGCTCGATCTACACTCAATTAATTTTCTAAATTCATCTTCTGAAAATTGCAAGCTCACTGCGTTCAAGCGGTGCAATTTTTTAAGCGAAGATTTCATTAAGAAAATTGTAATTGTGTTACGATATGCGGGTGAAATCAAAACAATAAACAATGTAAGTATTATAAATACGGTTACAAAAAGCCTCTCCTCATAGGTTAATATTTTTGCTGCAAATAAAAATAAATTTTTTCATATATTACTTGACCCCCCCCACTTTTTATAGTATACTATAAATTATTACCAATTATAATTTATTTATAAAAAAGAAAGGAGGATTTTTAAGAATGAAGAAAAATTATATATTATATGTTTATCTCTAACAAAATATTTAATGCCTTTTTTATCCGGAAGTATTTATTTATCAAATAAAAATCTAATTACAGGATTTAATTAAAAAATTGTTGTAATAAATAGATTTTTATACAAAACTATAATTAGATTTACATTTATATTTAAATAAGAAAAAGTATATTTAAACAATCTTGATTAAATATTAATAGAGAGAGTTTAAAAAATAAAAATAAGGAGGATTTATATGAAGAAAAAATTATTATTTGTAACAATATTATCTTTGTTTATATTTGGGGGATGTACTGGTACCAGTACGAGAAATATATATAAAACTACATTAATTTCTGTAGAAACATCAACTAGTGTCGATGACTATAATTATGAAATAAAAATATTAGAAAAAGACAATAAAAATTATGCATTGTATGAAGATGAGATAATAACTTTACTACTTTATGCTAATAGTAAAGTTATCAAGATTGATTTTAATAATAAAACAGATAGTACAATGAAAATTCATTGGGATAATGCAATATTTATTGACGAATATAATTTAAGCAATAGGGTTATTCATGTTGGTGTTAAGTTAACAGACAGTTATAATTTTCAAGTGCCAACTATAGTTAGTAGAAGGGGAAGGATAGAAGATAATATAGTACCAGCAAAAAATATAAAATTTATTAATAGTGAATGGAGATATAGTCCTTTAATAAAAGGAAATCAAGCAGTAGTTTCATTATTATTACCTATAGAAGTAGCAGATGAAATAATTGAATATATTTTTAAATTCGAAATTCAAATAGATGAGGAGAAAATTAAAGAAGAAGAAAATAAATTTTCGCCAAATAAATAAAAATTAATTATATAAAGTAGGTGTAAACTAAATGTTTGCTCCTACTTTTTTATTGCAAATGATATCTACTTATGATATAATAATTTCAATAAGTCACAATAAATAGGTAGGATTATTACGGAGTATAAACACATTTTTGGGCCTGTTCCATCAAGAAGACTCGGGATATCTCTTGGGATAGATATAATTACTAAAAAAACATGTAATTTAGATTGCGTATATTGTGAAGTTGGTAAAACAACGAATTATACTATAATAAGAGATGAATATATTGATTTAGATGAGATAAAATCAGAAATTACACACTATTTTAAATATAATAACTGTATTCTTGATTATATAACCTTTGCAGGTTCTGGAGAACCGATGTTAAATAATAAAATTGGTGAAATAATTAAATATATTAGAAGTATAACAGATACAAAAATAGCACTTATTACAAATGGGATATTATTTACAAATAGTAAAATTATCGATGAAATAGTAGATGTAGATGTGATAATTCCTTCTCTTGATGCAGTATTTCAAGAAACTTTTAATAAAATTAATAGACCTTATGAAAATATAAAAATAGATGAAATTATAAAGGGATTAATATTATTAAGAGATAAATATTTAAAACAGATATTTTTAGAGATATTTATAATTGATGGGATAAATAATAGTAAAGAGGAGTTGGACTACTTTAAGGAGGTACTATTAAAAATTAAACCAGATAAAATAGAGCTAAACTCACTAGACCGTCCACCTGTAGAAAATTGGGTGAAAAAAACAGATATTTCTATATTGCAGGAGATAAAAAACTATTGGAATATTGAAAATGTAGTTATAATTGATAAATATAAAAATAGAAAAGAGGTCTGCGCGTATTCAGATTTAAAAGAGAAAACAATATTAAATATGCTTTCTATTAGACCGTGTACAGTAGAAGATATCTCAAATATTACTGGGATAAATGTATTGGAAATTAATAAATATTTAGACATACTAGAAAATTTTAAATTAATAGAGAGTGTAAAAAATGAAAGAGGCGTTTTTATAAAATTAAAATAGATACAGGTTAAATTTATTTAATAAAAAGGAAGACGGTTAGAATCCGTCACAGCCCCCGCTACTGTATTGCTGACGAGGATTTCGATATACCACTAAATAATAATTTGGGAAGGTGAAATCTAAGGATGAAGCTAAGTCAGGAGACTTACCTGTAAAAAAATTTCGGAGGGAGATGGTAAAATGACTAGGTTAATACCAATTTAAAGTACTTATTTCACAAGATATCACGATCAAAATAATATGGAGGAAAAGGGATTAATGATGAAGAAAATTTTACTTTTAGTAGTAGTACTTAGCTTAAATATAGCTATGTTCGCCAATGATTATAGTACAGCAGAGTATAGAAAAAAATATGGTAACAGTAAAGACAAAGCTGCACAAGAGAAAAAAGAGTTAGGAACAATGATAATTACATCAAATATTTTAGAGACAAATATTACAACAGAACCAAGTAGTATTGAGATTATCACAGAGGAAGATATTAAAAAAAGTGGTGCAAAAAATTTAATTAGTATTCTAGATACAGTTGCAAGTGTAAAATCAAGTTACGGATTTGGAAGAGGTAAAGTCGATATTCGTGGACAGGGAGAAACATCAATATCAAATATACTTATATTTATTGATGGAGTCAGACTAAATACAATTGATATGAATGGAGCGAATCTAAATGCAATACCAATAGACAATGTCTCGCACATTGAGATTACTAGTGGTGGTAATGGAGTATTATACGGAGATGGAGCTGTTGGTGGTGTAATAAATATTTATACAAAAACATTCCAAACAGATAAAAAATATAAAAATGTAAAATTAGAATATGGAAATGATGATTACTTAAATTTTGGTGGGATTTATAGTGAAAAATTTGATAAATATTCTATGAGTATCTCTTATTTTCAGGAAAATACTGATGGTTATAGAAAAAATAGTGATTTAAAAAATAAAAACTTTAATATTGGATTAAATTATTTCGATGATGTAAATTCAACATATAACGTAAAATTAAAGTTTAATAAAATTAAATCAGATTTCGGACTACCAGGGTCATTAACAAAAGCAGAAGTTAATAGTAATAGAAAACATTCAAATACGCCAGATGATAGATCATTTAATGATGAAGAAAATTATACGATTTCTTATGAACAACTTCTTGATAGTAATTTAAAAGTAGTAGTAGATTACAATATTAGAGAGATTGAAGCGAATTCAAGATATTACGGTAGCGATAATAAAGCAGATACTAGACAAAATGGATTGGGTATTAAATCGATATATTATTATCTAGAAAATCAAAGTCAAACGACTATTGGATACAATTTAAATACTGGAAAATCAGATGTAGATGGTTGGTCAAAATACACTGTTAAGAAAGAGAGTAATGGATTTTTTATTCATAATAAATATTCAAAAGATAATTTTATAACAACTCAAGGATATAGACATGAAAAAATTAAATTTAAAGAGAGTTTAGATAAGGAATACACAGTAAATGTATATGATTTATCGTTAAATCATCTTTATTCAAAAACAGGGAATGCATATTTTAAGATAAATACTGGATTCAGAGTACCTAATACAGATGAACTTGGGTTTGCACTAGCTGAATTTAAAGCACAAGAACATATTGATTATGAAATTGGAGTTCGTGATTATCAATTTAAAACATTCTATAATATATCAGTATTCTTAACAGATACTAAAAATGAGATCTATTATGATGACCAAAAAATGGTAAATACAAATATTGATGGTAAAACTAGAAGATATGGATCAGATATTACTTTAAAGCAAGTGGTTAGTAAATTTAATTTTACAGAGAGCGCAACATATATAAAGGCTAAAATTAAAGATGGAGATTATAAAGGAAATTATCTTCCAGGTGTATCGAAATACTCGTTAAAATTAGCTGTTAATTATAATATAACTGAAGAGATCAGTTTAAACGGAGCTTATAGATACAATGGAGATTACTACGCATCAGCAGATTTTAATAATAAAGCTGGTAAAGAACCAGGATATGGTATTTTTGATATGAGATTAAACTATGAAAAACAAAATTTCTTAGTATATATTGGAGCAGATAATTTATTTGGGAAAAAGCACTATGATTTTGTAGGTTATTTAGACTATAATGACAGTAAATACTATTATCCAGCAGCAGAACAGATCTATTATATAGGTGTAGGATATAAATTTTAAAAATAAATACTAAATTAAACTGTATATGATTACTCTATACAGTTTTTTTATTATAATTATTGACTATAAATGTAGAAAAATAGTAGAAAAAAAAAGAGAAATATGATATAATTACTTTATAAAATATATTTTCGGAGGAAATAATGGTAGTTGGAATAGTTGGTGTTGGATTATTAGGTGGTAGTATTGGATATATATTAAAAAGAAAAAACTGGGCTAAAAAAGTAATCGGGATTGGTAGAGATGAGAACAAACTTGAAAAAGCAATTGAATTAAAAGCGATAGATGAGTATATTACTATTTTTGATAATAGATTAAAAGAGATTGATATACTAATTTTATGTGTACCAGTACTTATTATTCCAAATTACATAAAAAAAATAATCCCATATCTAAAAAAAGGAGTTATTATTACAGATATTGGTAGCACAAAAGGGGATATTATAAGAGAAGTAGAAAAAATTTTATCAGATGATCACTATTTTATTGGTGGACACCCAATGGCAGGTTCTGAAAAAACAGGTGTCGAAGCATTAGACCCATATATATTTGAAAATGCTGTTTATGTGCTATGTAAAACAAAATTTAGTAATGAGCACTCTATGAATATTATAAAAGATATGGTTAAAATTCTAGATGCAAATATTTTGGAGATAGATTATGAATTACATGATTTAGCTGTGGCAACTGTAAGTCATGTTCCACATGTAGTAGCATCATCTTTAGTAAGTAATGCAGGTAAAATTGATAATAATACAAATAATATATTAAGCTTAGCAGCTGGTGGATTTCGTGATACAACAAGGATTGCATCTGGGAGCCCTGAAATGTGGAAAGATATATGTGTAACAAATGCAGATAAAATTGTATCTGTTATTGATAATTTGCAAATTGAACTTAATAAATTTAAAAGTGCAATAGAAAAAAAAGATGAAGAAAAACTATTGGAACTTTTTAAAAATGGCAAAGAGTTGAGAGATAGTTTACCAAAAAAACGGAAAGGGATTTTATCCACTATGTTTGAGATGATATTATATGTTCCGGATAAACCAGGTATAATTGGGACTTTCACAAATTTATTGGGGGAACATGGGATAAATATAAAAGATATTGAGGTTTTACATGTAAGAGAAAATTATGGTGGAAGTATTAGGATTGCTTTTGACAAAAATATTGATTCAAATAAAGCTATTAAAGTTTTAACAGAAAATAATTACGAATTTAAAGTTTTGGAGTGAAAAATATGGGAAAAAATGCATTAGTTTTAAGTGGTGGAGGAGCATACGGACTTTCTCATATTGGTGCAATTAAATTATTTGAAGAGATAGGTTTTGTACCAGATATAATTGTAGGCAGTAGTATGGGAGCGTTAATAGGAGCACTTTATTCTTGTGGATTTAATTCCAAATATATGGAGTCAATCGCAGTTAGTTTCGATACAAAACTTTTATTAGATTTTATCTCTAGTGATAAAAAACGACGACGAGGTTTATTACAGGGGGATCATGTTTTAAATTTTCTAAAGCTATTAACAAAAAATAGAACATTTAACGAACTAGATAAGCAACTTTTTTTAAATGCTGCAGATTTTTTCACTGGGGAAGAGGTATTAATAAATGAAGGTAGCGTGGCAGAAGCAGTGAGAGCAAGTGTATCAGTGCCATGGGTGTTTGAACCGTATAAAATAGGAGATAGACTTCTAATAGATGGAAGTGTATCGGATCCATTACCGGTAAATATTGCAAAAAAACAGGGTGTAGATAAAATAATCAGTGTTGGATTTTCTGAATATACTGAGGATCTAGAGATGGATGCAAGAGCAATTTACGAAAAAAAAATGGTAAAAAAAAATATACATAAGATTAGAAAAAATTTATTGAAAGATATGTACTGTAATGATGAACTAAATAATAAACCACGTACAGTATCTGTATTGGAAGAGGGCTTTGTACAGATAGAAAATATGATGGATATTGTTTTTAATGCCACATTAAATGAAAATAAAAAAAATAGTGATTTATATATTTATATTGATTTGAAAAAATTTAGTAGAATGGATTTTAGAAAAGCAGATAAAATTATAAATAAAGGTTATAAAGAGACTAAAAAATATAAAGATGAATTAATAAAGCTATTAGATTTATAAAAGATATGATTTATTAAGGAGATTTAGATGAAAAAAAAGTATTATGCATTTTATTTAGAAGAATCGGGAGAAAATGGGATACTAGATTCTTGGGAGAAATGTAAAGAGACAATTTATAAAAAAAAATCTAGATATAAAAGTTTCATAGATATTAATGATGCGAAAAATTGGTTAGATAGTGGTGCTAAATATAAAAGTGCATCGGAACCTGAATATTCGGTATGTGAAACTAGTAAAGTTTTAGAAAGAGGTATATATTTTGATGCTGGCACTGGTCGTGGAATAGGTGTTGAAGTTAAAGTTACTGATGAAAAAGGGGAAAACTTACTTGATGAAGTTGTACCAAAAGATAAAATAAATGATTATGGAAATTATACAGCAAAAGATGGAAGTACTAACAATTTTGGGGAGCTTCTAGGATCATATATTGCATTTAAAATAGCACTTAAAAGAGATGTGAAAAATATATTTGGTGACAGTAAACTTATAATAGATTATTGGTCAAAGGGAATTATGAATAAAGATAAACTACCTGAAGAAACAGTTAATCTAATAAAAATGGTTACAAATCTAAGGACTGAATTTGAAAAAAAAGGTGGAACAATAAAACATGTCTCTGGAGATATTAATCCAGCTGATTTAGGATTTCACAAATAATTAATAAAATAAAATATATAAAGGGGAATAAATTGCTACATAAAATAAAACAGTTATTAAATTACTACACTTATACGTATTCTAAAGATGATGATAAATATGCAATTAAATATCTTAATCATGAAGAGTATTTTATATTTTCTCAAATGGATGACTACGATAAAAAACATTCTGTAAATATTGTAAAAGAGATTATAAATAATCCTTTTCATAAAGACAATAAATTACTAGTAAAATTTGCATTATTACATGATATTGGAAAAATCTATAGTTATAATTTAATGAAAAGAATAAAACATTCTATAACAAAAAACTATTTTCATGCAAAAAAAGGTTATGAGATTATGGAAAACATAAATAGTGATGTTGCAAAATTAATACTTGAACATCATAATAAATATACATATAATGAAATAATTCTATATTTTCAAAAGCTAGACGATAAATTTTAAAAAAAAGGATGAGATTTTATTGATAGATATTAATAAGTATTTAGTGAAAGTATCAAAACCAGCACAATATTTAGGTAATGAGTTAAATAGTGTACATAAAAATAAAAATGATTATAAATTACATAGTTGTTTTATATTTCCAGATCTTTATGAGATTGGGATGTCAAGTTTAGCAGTACATATTTTATATAATATTGTAAATAATGAAAGCGAACATTATATAGAGAGAGCTTTTGCACCAGATATTGATTTAGAAGAGATATTACGTAAAAAAGATTTACCTTTATTTTCTTTAGAAACGAAAACTGCATTAAATAAATTTGATGTGTTAGGATTCACTTTGTCATACGAACTTAGTTATACAAATGTATTGAATATAATTAATTTAGGTAAAATGGAATTGGAAAGCAAAAATAGACTTGAGTCGGACCCTATATTAATTGCTGGTGGAACAGGTGCTAACAATCCAATTGTAATGGAAGAATTCTTTGATGCATTTATAATTGGAGAAGGGGAAGAAGTTTTTCTAGAGATGCTTAATGCAATAAAGGAAAATCAACATTTAACTAAAAAAGAAAAACTTGAAAAACTTTCGAATATAGATGGAGTTTACGTACCTTTATTTAAAAAAGAGGTGAAAAAAAGAATTGTTGCTGATTTAAATAACTTAAATTATGAATATAAACAAATTGTACCATTTGTAAAAGTAGTACACGAGAGAGCAATTCTTGAGATACAACGTGGATGCACAAGAGGTTGTAGATTTTGTCAAGCTGGAATTGTATATAGACCAATTCGTGAAAAAAATCTTTCTAAAAATAAAGATGAGATAAGAAATTTACTAGATAGTACAGGGTATAATGAGATCTCGCTCACTTCTCTAAGTAGTAGTGATTATTCGAAAATATCTGAGTTAATTAATATATTTTCTACAGAATATAAGTCAGAAAATATATCTGTATCACTACCATCACTTCGGATGAATACCCATTCTGTTGATATTGCTGCGAAAATAGAGGAGGGGAAAAAGACAGGATTTACTTTTGCACCTGAAGCAGGCTCACAACGGATGAGAGACATAATAAATAAAGGTGTATCAGAAGAGGAGATAATGGAAACGGCTATTTCAGCTGTAACAAACGGTTGGACTAGATTAAAATTCTATTTTATGATTGGGTTACCATTTGAAACTGATGAAGATGTATATGCAATAGGGAAACTTATTAATGAAGTATTAGGAAAATGTGTACCTATTAACCGTAGTTTAAAAGTTACAGTAAGTGTATCAAATTTTGTACCAAAACCACATACCCCTTTTCAATGGGAAAAACAAATCAATCTTAGTGAGATAGATAGAAAACAAAATTTATTAAGAGAGATGTTTTTTAAAAATAGAAGAGTTACATTAAGACTACATGATAAGGAATTATCATATATTGAGGGATATATATCTAGAGGAAATGAAAAAACTGGCAAACTTATAAAAAGAGCATGGGAATTAGGAGCCAAATTTGAAAGTTGGAAAGAACATTTTAAATTCAATGTATGGATACAAGCTTTAAATGATACTAATATAAAAGAGGAGGAGTTCTTTGGAAAACAAGATCTTGAATTACCTTGGGATTTTATAAATATTGGTGTTAGTAGAGATTTTTTAATGAAAGAATTGGAAAAAGCTAAAGAAATTTCCCTTACGAAAGATTGTAGACTAGGTTGTAATAATTGTGGAATGATAAAAAATTTAAATTGTGAGATGAAATATTCAGTATAAAATTAGCTGAATAAATGATAAGGAGGGAAATTCTTGTATACTATATTACATATAGAGAATAGTGATTTTTTTAAAAAAATATTTGAAGATATTTTCCGAAAGAAAAATATAAATTATATTTTTGTAAAAACGGTAGAAGATGCATATAAAGTTTTAGATAGTAAAAAAATTAATCTCATTTTAACAGCAATTGAAATACCAAAATCTAATATTAATCATTTTTTAGAGGAGTTAAATTCAAATATAAAATATGCTGAAATTCCTATTTTTGTAATAAGCGGTAAAGAGGAGTTAGATACAAGAAAAGAAGTTTTTAGTTTTGGAATTGTTGACTATATATTAAAAAAAACATCAATATTTGATATTGTTAAGATAATAGAAAGTTTTATAAATGAAGAGGAGTTTATAAAATCTTTAAAAAAATTTAAAATTGCAGTTTTAGATGACAGTGAAGTCGAATTAAATATTATAAAAGATATATTTAAAGATAAAAAAATATGGAATGTAGATTATTATACAAAAGGAAAAGAACTAATTTCTTCCAGTGAAGGATATGATCTATATTTAATTGATTTAATTTTACAAGATTGTAGTGGCGAAGAGGTAATATTAAATTTAAGAGAAAAAAATGAAAAGAGTATTATAATTACAGTATCTTCTGTTACTAATGAGAAAACTATTTCACATATTTTATCTATTGGAGCTGATGACTATATTATAAAACCATATGTGAGTGATATATTTATGGCTAGAATAAGATCTAGAGTCCGTAATTATTTAATGATAAAAGAGTTAATTGAAAAACTTTCATTGAACTCTAAGGAGATGTAAATTTTATAATTTACAATAAAGGAGCATTATAATGGAAATAGAGAACGAGAGAACTAAAATACTAGGAACAGAAAAAATATGGAAATTATTAATTAAATTTTCATTGCCAACAATAATTGGCTTGTTAGTTGTAAGCTTATATAACGTTGTAGACCGTTTTTTCATAGGTAAAAACATGGGTGAAATAGGAATTGCAAGTATATCAATTGTATTTCCAATATTTATGGCAACATCTGGAATAGGAATGTTATTTGGTACAGGCGGAGGGAATATTGCTTCTATTAAATTAGGTGAAAAGAAAAAAGATGAAGCTGAAAAACTACTGGGAAATGTATTTATAATATATACAGTACTTGGAATTTTAGTTTATTTATTTGGAATGATCTTTCTGGATAAGCTTATATATGCTTTAGGTGCATCAGAAGAAACTTTTATCTATACAAAACAATATACAAGTTATGTTCTTTTTAGTGTTGTTTTTGTATTTTACTCTATGGGTATAAATAATTTTATTCGAGCAGAGGGTAATCCAAAAATAGCAATGTATACAATGATAATCGGTGCTATAATAAATACAGTTTTAGATCCAATTTTTATATTTGGATTGAAAATGGGAGTAAGAGGAGCTGCAATTGCAACATTAATTGCAAATATTGCGTCGGCTTCATGGAATATATATCATTTTACTTTTAGTAAAAAATCAGTTCTAAAATTAAAAGTTAAAAACTTTAAATTAGATAAAGATTTAATTAGAGAGACAATTGAAGTAGGTATGTCACCTTTTATATTACAGATATCTTTTAGTATAATAGGGATAATGTATAATAAATTGTTATTGAAATATGGTGGCGAAACAGGAATTGCAGTTATGGGGATAATAAATACTATTATTGCATTGATTATATTACCGTTAAATGGATTTAATTCAGGAAGTCAACCAATAATGGGATATAATTACGGTGCTAAAAATTATAGACGGGTATATGATACTTTTAAGTTATCGGCTCAATTAGCAACAATTGTATCTATAATCTCCTTTATAATTGTGCAATTATATCCAGATATATTTATAAAAATGTTTTCAAAAGGTGAAGAATCCTTAATTGTAATGGGAACAGTTGGAATAAGACTGTTTTTTATATCAAACTTTATAGTTGGGTATCAAATTGTAGGAGCAAATTATTTTCAGGTAACAGGAAAACCGAGATTATCAATTATACTTAATTTAATAAGAAATATTTTATTTGTAATCCCGTTTTTATTAATTTTTCCAAATTTTATGGGAATTAATGGAATATGGTTATCAAGACCAGCTGCAGATTTACTTGCAATTATAATTACTTATTTCTTTTTAAGAAAAGAATTAAATATTTTAAAGAAAAAGATACGAAAATCTGAAGAACTAGTGTAGTATTTAAATATTTTTTAATAATAAATATAATATAAATACGATTAATACATATTGAATTAATAAAAAAAATAGTATTAAAAATAACTTAAAAATAAAAAAGGAAAAATTCAAATAAATTTGTATAGTATAGGTGAATAGAAAATAGTAGTACTATGAGGGAGGAAAGTTCATTTATGAATAAGAAAAATTTAGTAATAAACTTAGTAATTAATTTAATTTTGTTTTTCTTTTTAGTTATGTTTTTTGTTTTTTTCGCAATAAATGAAAAAAATAAATTTATGTTACATAATGAGATGAGATTAAAATCATATATAGACAATTATTTTTCTAATGATAAGGAAATATCTAAACTACAATCTAATTTACTCTCTTCATTTAAGGAAAATAAATTAGTGGATTTTTTAGAAAAAAATAGTAATATAATTGAAAATATTGATCTGGAGATCTCTTATTTTAATGATCTAATTTCTGATTACGATTTAATTAATATGAATATAATTAAAGATAATAAAATTATTGATTCTACTGAAAAAAATAACATTAATTATATTTATGAAAATAAAACAATAATATCATTTATGGAACGATACATAAACAGCGAAAGAATTATAGATAATATTCCATTTATTGAGAATGAAAATAAAAAAAGTATGTACTTTTTTATGGAAAATGGAACAATATTAGAATTCTTTGTTACATTAAAATCAATTGTAAATAGAGAGTTATCAGCATTATTAAATAAGGAAAATTTCATTAAATTTGAATGTGTTGGGATAATAAAACTATTAGATATATCTGTATATTACAATGAGTATAATATTAAAGATAACTCCTTGATTCAGTTAAAAAAAACTAATTATAATAGTGTAGCAAATGGTAAAATATACAGAGAGAGAGATAAAACAAATATAACTTATTATTTTAAATACATAAATAATGATTTAAAATTAACTGTGGAAGAAAATATTTTTGTAAAAATTACATATAGTTATGATGAGTTTAGTAAGTTCGGAAATAATTTACTTATAAAATATTTTTTGCTTGCTTTTGTATTATTTCTATTATTTTCAGCAATAAATATAATTTTTTATACACATATTAGTAAAATCGCATATAAAAAAATAAAAGGTAAAATTTTTGAAATACTAGAATATGAAAATAATAATACATCAATGGATAAAAAACAAAAAGAAATTATATTTAATGAAATTTACGAAATTTTAAATGATTATAAAGAAAAAACTAAGAAAAATTTTGAAAAAACAGATAAACTTGAAAAAACAAACGAAAACATGATAACGATAATTGAAGATTATGAAAAAAACATAAAAAAATTAGAGGAAAAAAATCTTGCGAAAACTAAATTTTTTAAAAACTTAAGTAATGAATTTAGAACTCCATTAAATGGGATAATAAGTATATTAGAAATTCTTCTTAATAGTGAGTTAGATGAGGAACAAAAAAGCTATATTAATAAGCTGAAATTTTCATCAAATATTTTAATATCGATAATAAATGATTTGCTAGATATTTCTGAAGTTGAACAAGACGAGATTGTACTTTACGATGAAAAATTTGAATTGAAAAAAATGTTATATGATCTAGTATACAAGTATAAAAGCGATGCAAATAATAAAGGATTAGATTTTGTATTTAAAATAGGCAAAGATATCCCAACATGGGTAATATCAGATAGATTAAAATTAAAAAAAGTTGCTGAAATTTTTTTAAATAATGCGATTAAATTTACAGAAAGAGGAACTATTTTTGTTGATATACAAGCTACTGTTTTAAAAGATAATATTCATAGTATAGAATTTATTATTGAGGATACAGGTGTCGGTATAGATAATAACAAACTAGAAAAATTATATATTCCTTTTTCAAATTCAAAACTACATTTTAATAATAAATATTCTGGTGTAGGTATGGGCGTAATTATTGGTAAAAAAATAATAGAACTTATGAATGGAAGTTTAGAGGTTAAAAGTATTGAAAATAATGGAACTACAGTTAAATTTAATATAATATTAAAATCAGTTTTTAAGGAAATTGAAAATATTATAAATTTAAAATTAAAATTTCAAAATATGACTTGTTTGTTTATAAATGAAACATTGAATAGTGTATACCCTAAAATATTTGAAACAATTGGAATGAGAGTATTTGAAGTGAAAAACCTTATAGAAGCAGCAAGTTTAAAAGATAAAATGAAAGAATATGATATAATTATATATGAAAATGATAATGAAACTATTGAAAATCTGGATTTTTTGAAAAAAATATATGAATATAATAAGAATGAAAGAATTATTATTGCACTTAGTAATAATAAATCTATAAAAAGTTGTTTAAATAAGATAGATGTAAGTGAACAAATAAGATTTAATCTTAAACCAATTGATAAAGAAGAATTAGTCCAAGTAATTACGTATTTATTAAATAAAAAAGCAGAAGAGGAGATTGAACAGGATTTAGAAGAAATAAAAAAAATGAATGCATCTAGCAAAAAAAATGTTCTGGTTGTAGAAGATAATGAAATAAATAGATTAGCTATTAAAACACTTCTAGAGAAAAGAGATTGTAAAGTTGAAGTTGCTGAAAATGGGGAGATTGCTGTAAAAATGGCTAATTTACATGAATTTGATATGATCTTTATGGATATACAAATGCCCGTTCTTGATGGATACGAAGCAACAGAAAGAATTAGAAAAAAAGATAAAGATATTATAATTATTGGTGTGACAGCATATAATAGTAAGGAAAATATAGAAAAGTGTTTAGATGTAGGGATGAATGAATGTATAACAAAACCAATTCGATTTGAAAAACTATATAGTATTTTAGATAGATATTAGAAAACGGGGTGATAAAATGAGTTTAGAAAAAATATTTTTTGCATTTGCAGTTGTTTTTACAATAGTATTTATAATACAAGCAATATTAGCATTTGTAGGAATAGGTGAATATGAGATGGATGCCCCAGAGTCTGGTGGAATGCTCGACACTAATCATGATAGTGGTGGATTTCCAATATTATCATTTAGAAATTTTGTAATATTTTTTATGATATTTGGGTGGTCTGGTTTAGTAGGAGTAAAAATGAATTTTCCTAAATCGGTAACTATATTATTTGCATTTTTCATGGGTATTTTAATGATGTTTGTTGTGGGATATATATATTATCTATTTTTCAAAATGACAAATGAGAGGGTCGATGATATAAATTATGCAATACATCAAACAGGAGAAGTATATATAAGAATACCGGGTAATAAAACTGGTAAAGGGAAAGTTCAACTTGTTGTTCAGGGAGCTGTAAGAGAATTAGATGCAATAACAGACGATGAAAATGAGCTAAAAACTGGTGAATTAGTTAAAGTTATAGAAGTAATTGATAATAGCTATGTAAAAGTAATTAAAATATAATATTAAGGAGGAATAAAATGAGTAATGTAGGAGCATTAATAGGTTTAATAGGATCACTCGTAGCTGTAATATTTGTAATAACTATTATTATATTGTCAAGATATAAAAGATGTCCATCAGATAAGATATTAGTAGTTTATGGTAAAATTGGACGGGCAAAAGATGGTAGTGAACGTTCAGCAAAATGTATACATGGAGGAGCAGCATTTATTATGCCAGTTTTCCAAAATTATGAGTTTTTAGATTTAACACCTATGTCAATCGAAGTTAATCTAAATAAAGCATTAAGTAAACAAAATATAAGAGTTGATGTACCTTCTAGATTTACTGTGGCAATATCAACAGAGCCATCAGTAATGACAAATGCTGCAGAAAGAATATTAGGTTTATCATTAAAAGCAATTCAAGAGATGGCAAAAGACATAATTATAGGGCAAATGAGACTTATTATTGCAACAATGGATATTGAAGAATTAAATACAGATCGAGATAAATTTCTTGAAGCAGTATCAAAAAATGTAGAATCAGAGCTTAAAAAAATCGGACTAAAACTTATAAATGTTAACGTAACAGATATAGAAGATGAATCAGGATATATAGTTGCATTAGGAAAAGAAGCTGCGGCAAAAGCTATAAATGATGCGAAAAAAATGGTAGCAGAACGAGAAAGAGATGGGGAAGTTGGTAAAGCTGAAGCTGAAAGAGAAAGAGATATTAAAATTGCAGAGGCAAAACGTGATAGGGAAATAGGTATTGCAGAAGCTGAAAAAGAGGAAAGAATAAAAATGTCTGAAGC
>JAAYPW010000026.1 GCA_012519615.1 Fusobacteriota bacterium | reverse complement strand
TTTGATTTAATAAATATGATACTTTATTTTCAATTTGAGTATTAAAATCAGTTTCCACTTGACTTAAAACATCCATATAATTTAAAGCAAATTTTTTATCATATATTAAAAAATTTTCTGATTTATCTTTTTTTTCAAAATCGATTTTCAAATCAATAGAACCCCTATCTATATACTTAGAAATCACTTTTCTAATATCTGTTTCTAAGAAATTTAAATAATATGGAACTCTAGTTTTTAAATTAAGGGCTTTATTATTAAGAGATTTTACTTCAACTACTATTTTATACTCATCATTTTCAAAATCACATTTTGCATATCCTGTCATACTATTCATTTTCTTCACTCCAATTAGTGAATTCAAAAAAATTAAAATATTTATCCAATGATAATATTTTAAAAATTTTAAATATAATTTCAGGTGCATTTATAAAATCGAGTTCAATCTCTCGAATTTCAAGTTTTTTCTTTAACCCAATAAAAAAACCTATTATCACACTATCCATGTAATGAACATTTGATAATTCAATTTGAAGTCTCATCCCATTTTTTAGAATTCTCTCATCCTCTATAAGATTTTCAAAAAAATTTTTTATCTCACTCTCTTTTTCCAAATTAAGTTGTTCACTCATAACAACAATATATTTTTTATCTTTTAAATATCCTTCTATTTTCATGTTTTCTAACGTTAATTAAATTAACGTTTCCACCTCCTTTTTTATTAACCATGGAAGTAAATTTAGTTATTATACAACAACCATAGCGGCAACTTTTTTATAATATCTCATTGCCGCATGATAATTAAATTTTATTCTATAAATTTTGGTGTTTTTTTATCATATGCCTGGAATCCTGTTCCAGCTGGGATTTTTTTACCTATAATTACATTTTCTTTTAACCCTTCTAGATAATCTTCCTTTCCTTCAATAGCTGCATTTGAAAGCACCTTTGTTGTCTCTTGGAATGATGCTGCTGATATAAAACTTTTTGTATTTACTGCTGCTTTTGTTATCCCTTGTATAATTGATTCATATACAATAAGTTCTTGTTTTTCTTTTTCTCTTATTTTATTTTCCTCTTCAATTAATCTTCTATCTACAATTTCGTCTTCAAGATGAAGAGATGTTTTTCCATCAATTATTTTAACTTTTTGGAACATCTGTTTTACTATAACTTCAATATGTTTATCATTAACAGTAACTCCTTGTTCACGATAAACTTGTTGAACTGATTCTAACATATATTGTTCTGCTTCGATTAATCCCTTAATTGCTAAAATATCATGAGGAGAAACAACACCTTCTATTAGCTTGTCACCTGCAGTTACAATTATTCCATCAGTTACAATTAAATGTTCACCAACTGGAATTAAATACTCTTTAAATTCATTTTCATTTTCTAAATCACGTACAATTAGTCTTCTCATCCCTTTTTTCTTTTTAGATGATATCTCTACTTTACCTGATATTTCTGTTACCATTGCTTTACCTTTTGGACTTCTTGCTTCAAATAATTCTTGTATACGAGGAAGCCCACCAGTGATATCCTTTGTCCCTTTTTCTTGTTTTAAAATTTTAGCGATAATTTCACCTTTTTTAACTTCTTTACCTTCTTCGATCATTAAATATGCTCCGAAAGGTATAATATATTCAGCTAATTTTTCTTTATTATTAAATATTACAATCCTTGGGTTAATATCTCTATGTTCCCTAGGTTTAACAGCCATTCTCTCTTTAACTTCGTATTTTGGGTCGTAATTTTCCTTTACATATAGTTCTCTATACTCTACAGTTCCTGTTACCTCTGCAATTATAGGGATATAGTAAGGATTTAATTCAACTAAAGTTGTTCTAATATCAACTTTTTCCCCTTTTTTTACTTTTAAAATACTTCCTGAAGGGATCTCATATTCGTGTTGGTTTATAATAATTTTACCAGTTTGAGAAACAACTGTTTCCTCTCCTGTAATATCATTTTTTAATGTTTTAATCTCTTTAAATTCAACTTTTCCTGCTATATCTGATTGTATTTCTGTTTGTACACTTCCTTTTTCTGCTACCCCTCCTGTATGGAAAGTTCTCATTGTAAGTTGTGTCCCTGGTTCCCCTATTGATTGTGCAGCAATTACGCCTACTGCTTCCCCTAGTGAGACTTCTTTATATGTACCCAAATCTGTACCATAACATTTTTTACATATCCCTTTTTCTAAATTACATGTTAGTGGCGATCTAATTTTTACTTTTTTTATCCCCGCATCAACAATTTCTTTAATTTTCTCCTCTGTTAATATAATGTTTTTCTTAGCTATTATTTTCCCATCTAACATTATATCTTCTAAAGGTACTCTACCATTTAATCTTTCTGACAATGTTTCAATTACTTCCCCTGCAACAACTAAATCTGATACCGAAATTCCATCTTCAGTTTTACAGTCATCTTCATTTATTATAACTTGATGAGCTATATCAACTAATCTTCTCGTTAAATACCCAGAATCGGCAGTACGTAGAGCAGTATCCGCAAGACCTTTTCTTGCTCCATGTGATGATATAAAGAATTCTAATACGTTTAGCCCTTCTCTAAAGTTTGCTTTAATTGGTATTTCGATGATTTTTCCTTGTGTATCTGACATAAGTCCTCTCATACCACCTAGTTGTCTCATTTGTCTTACATTTCCACGGGCACCAGACATTGCCATCATATATACGGGGTTAAATTCATCAAGATTTTCCATCATTTTATCTGTAACGTCTTCAACAGCTTTTGTCCAGATATCCACAGTTTGTCTATATCTTTCTTCATCGATTATTTTCCCTGCTTTATATTCTTTCTCAACATCTACTACATCTTGTTCAGCTTGTGCAATAATAGCTTTTTTTTCTGGTGGAACTTCTAAATCCTCAATCCCTACAGTTATAGCTGCCATTGTACCATAATGATATCCGAAATTTTTAATAGCATCCAATAATTTTGCTGTTTCTGTAAATCCGTATTTTCTATATAATTTTGCAATTAAATTTTTTAATTCCTTTTTTCCAAATGATATATTATGATTTCTCATCTCTTTTGGTAACATATCATTAAACATTAATCTACCAGCAGTTGTTTCTAAGATCTCACCATCAATTCTAACTTTTATTTTAGCATGTACTTCTATTTTTTTAGTATCATATGCTAGTCCAACTTCTTCACGAGTTGAAAATATTTTTCCCTCTCCTTTTGCACCTTTTTTGTCTTTTGTCATGTAGAAACATCCCATTACCATGTCTTGTGACGGTACTGCAATTGGTTCCCCATTAGATAATGCAATAATATTTGTTGGTGCTAACATAAGTAATCTTGCTTCCATAATTGACTCTGGTGATAAACATAAGTGTACTGCCATTTGGTCTCCATCAAAGTCAGCATTAAATGCTGTACATACTAGCGGATGAAGTCTTATTGCTTTCCCTTCAATTAAAACTGGTTCAAATGCTTGAATACTTAATCTATGTAGTGTTGGAGCTCTATTTAATAATACAGGATGATCTTTTATAACTTCCTCAATTATCTCCCAAACACGATCATTTTCATTTTCTACCATTTTTTTAGCATTTTTCATATTTGTAGCAATCTCTTTTTTTACTAGTTCTCTCATTATAAATGGTTTATATAATTCAAGTGCCATTTTTTTAGGGATACCACATTGATTAATTTTTAAATTTGGTCCTACAACTATTACAGATCTACCTGAATAGTCAACCCTTTTTCCTAGTAGATTTTGTCTAAATCTACCTTGTTTACCCTTTAACATATCAGATAACGATTTTAACTCTCTATTATTTTGTGTTACTACCGGTTTACCTCTTTTACCATTATCAATTAGAGCATCAACAGCTTCTTGTAACATTCTTTTTTCATTTTTAACTACAATTTCTGGTGCATGTATATCCATTAATTTTTTTAATCTATTATTTCTATTTAATACTCTTCTATATAGATCATTTAGGTCAGAAGTTGCAAATCTTCCACCATCTAGTTGTACCATTGGTCTTAAATCTGCAGGAATAACAGGTAAATTTTCTAAGATCATCCATTCAGGTTTATTTTCTGAATTAATAAAATCTCTTACTATTTTAAGTCTTCTTACAAGTTTTTTTCTTTTTTGTATACTTGCAACTTCTTCAAGTTCTTCTTTTAATTCCTCTTCTAGTTTTGGTAAATCTAATTTTTGTAGTAATTTTAAAATTGCTTCTGCTCCCATAGCAGCTTCAATTTTATTACCATATTGAGATTTATTTGCTTTATATTCTCTTTCTGTTAATATTTTACCTCTTTTAATTGTTGGTTCAGAAGAATTAATAACAATATATCTAGCAAAATATAATACTGATTCTAATTCTTTTGGACTGATTCCAATAATTAAACTCATTTTATTTGGTGTCCCTTTTGAGTACCAAATATGTGCAACTGGTGCAGCAAGTAGAATATGTCCCATTCTTTCACGACGTACTTTTGATCTAGTTACTTCAACCATACATTTTTCACATTTTAATCCTCTATATCTTATTTTTTTGTATTTTCCACAAGAACATTCCCAATCTTTAACCGGACCAAATATTCTTTCACAAAATAAACCTTCCATTTCAGGATTTAATGTTCTATAATTAATTGTTTCAGGCTTTTTTACTTCTCCAAAAGACCATTCTAAAATCTTTTCTGGTGATGCAAGACCTATTTTTATTTTATTAAAATTTTTTATACTCATAGTTCTTAAGAAGCCTCCTTTTATTCTTTATTATTTAAATATGTAAGAGAGTATTCATTGATTCCATCATCTTTTTTAGATTCTTCACTAATATCTATTAATTCACCGTCAGTATTAAATAATTTAATATCTAAAGCTAAACTTTGGAATTCCTTAACTAAAACTTTAAACGATTCTGGAAGATCTGGTTCTGGCATCTCTTCACCACGTACAATCGCTTCATATGTCTTAGTTCTACCTGTAACATCATCTGATTTTACCGTTAACATCTCTTGTAGAATATGTGACGCACCATAAGCTTGAAGTGCCCAAACTTCCATCTCTCCTAGTCTTTGCCCACCAAATTGAGCTTTTCCTCCAAGTGGTTGTTGTGTAACAAGAGAGTATGGTCCAATAGCACGAGCATGCATTTTATCTTCAACAAGGTGATGAAGTTTTAGCATATACATATAACCTACAGTTACTGGACTGCTAAATTGTTCCCCTGTTCTTCCATCAAATAATATAGATTTTCCATTATAATTATATCCTGCTTTTTGTAACCATTCTTTAACTTCTTTTTCACTTGCACCATCAAATACTGGTGTTGCAATATATTTTCCTAATTTTTTAGCAGCAAATCCAAGATGCACTTCAAGAACTTGTCCAATGTTCATACGGCTTGGAACCCCCAACGGATTTAATATTATATCTAAGTGCGTTCCATCTTCTAAAAACGGCATATCCTCTGCAGGTAATATTCTTGATACAATCCCTTTGTTTCCATGTCTACCCGACATTTTATCCCCAACAGTTATTTTTCTTTTTTCAGCAATATATACTCTTATAATTTTATTTACTCCAGCTGCTAATTCATCTGTATCTCTTGATAATTCTAATACATCAACAACTGTTCCTTTTGCACCGTGCGGTAATCTTAATGATGTATCACGTACATCCCTTACTTTCTCACCAAAAATAGCTCTTAGTAATTTTTCTTCTGCAGGTGGTTCAGTTTCACCTTTTGGAGTTGTTTTTCCCACAAGTATATCTCCATTACTAACTTCTGCACCTATTCTAATTACACCATTTTCATCTAAATTTTTAAGCGCTTCTTCAGATACATTTGGTATTTCTCTTGTGATCTCTTCATCACCTAATTTAGTAGTTCTTGCTTCTATCTCATATTCTTCAATATGAATTGATGTAAATACATCGTCTTTAACTAATCTATCGCTTATTAATATAGCGTCTTCGAAGTTATACCCTTCCCAAGGCATAAATGCCATTAAAATATTTCTACCTAAAGCTAAATCTCCACCTCTAGTTGATGGTCCATCTGCTAATATATCGCCACGTTCTACTCTGTCTCCAAGATCAACAATTGGTTTTTGATGTAAACACATAGCTTGGTTAGATCTTTCGAAGTTTAATAATCTATATACTCTTTCTTTACCGTCATCACTTTCTACGACAATTTTTCTAGCATCTACAGCTTTAATAACACCAGATTCTTTTGCCATAATTACAGCTCCAGAGTCTACAGCTACTTTTCTTTCCATACCAGTACCTATAAGAGGTGCTTCTGTTCTTAGTAATGGTACTGCTTGTCTTTGCATGTTTGATCCCATTAGTGCACGGTTAGCATCGTCATGCTCTAAAAACGGTATTAGTGCTGCAGAAACTGATACTACTTGTTTTGGTGATATATCTAAATAATCAATTTTGTCTATTTCCACCGATACTATTTCGTCTCCATATCTACAGATAGCTTCCTCAGTTGTAATTTGTCCATTATCATCAATTATAGTATCTGCTTGTGCAATAAATTTTCCTTCCTCTTCATCTGCTGCTAGGTAATGTATCTCTTCTAAAATAGCCTTACCATTTTTTACTAATATATAAGGTGTTTCTATAAATCCATACTCATTTACTTTTGCATAAGTTGCAAGTGACCCTATTAATCCAATGTTTGGACCTTCAGGTGTTTCAATTGGACATATTCTTCCGTAATGCGAATTGTGAACGTCTCTAACTTCAAATCCAGCTCTTTCTCTAGATAATCCACCTGGTCCTAATGCAGATATTCTTCTTTTATGAGTTAATTCTGCTAAAGGATTACTTTGGTCCATAAATTGAGATAGTTGTCCACTTCCAAAAAAATCTAAAATAATAGCATTTAATGGTCTTGTATTTAAAAGCGACTGTGGTGTTGAGCTTACTGAATCTTGAATAGTCATTTTTTCTTTAACCATTTTTGCCATTTTAAGTAAACCGTTTTTAATTTGCATAAGAAGTAATTCACCAACCCCTCTTACACGTCTATTTGATAAGTTATCAATATCATCTGTAAGTCCCTCTTCGTTATAAAGTTTTCTAACATATTTAATAGTGGAAATTACATCATCTTTAGTTAGATTTAATTCCGATAAAGGTACATCTATTTTTAATCTTTTATTTAATTTATATCTTCCAACTGGCGCTAAATCATATCTTTGGTTATTAAAAAACATCTGTTTTATTAATGATTTCGCGCTTTCTACTGTAACTAAATCACCAGGTCGTAATTTTCTAAAAACTTCGACAACAGCGTCATCTTCATTTAAAGTTGTATCTTGAGTTAATGAATTTGCAATTATTTGGTCTTCGGGTTTTACTTCCCAATAATTAATTTTATCTATTTTTAAATCAATAAGTTTAATTATAAACTCTTCATTTATAAGTTTTTCTGATTCAAATAAAATTTCACCAGTATCTTCATCATAAATATCATCTTTGACAAAACTACCTTCTAATTTTGTTCTTAGTTCACTTATTAAATCCTCTGTATTGACATATTTTTTATAGTGTTCTTTTAAATTAAGCTCTTTGATTTCTAAAAATTCATCTAAAATTTCAGTATTACTTTCAAAAAAACCAATTGCCTTTAAGAAAACACTTACTAATACTTTCTTTTTTCTATCAATTTTAACATTTAAAATATCATTTTTATCTGTTTCAAATTCAAGCCATGTTCCTCTATATGGGATAATTCTACCTGCATATAGATCTTTTCCAGTTTGAATATTTATCTCTTTGTTAAAAGAAACACCAGGTGATCTATGCAACTGAGACACAACAACTCTTTCAGCACCATTTATTATAAATGTGGCTCTATCTGTCATTAATGGTATTTCTCCGAAATAAACTAATGAATCGTTCATTTCGCCAGTTTTTTCGTTTATAAGTCTAAGATTTACTTTTAATGATACTGAATATGTTTTTCCACGTTTTTTACACTCTAATTCATCACTTATTGGAAATTCATTTTCTTGTAACTCATAACCTAAATACTCTAATCGCATTTCACCGGCATTTGATGATTCAATGGGAAAAATTTCTCTAAAAGCTTGTTCTAAACCTTTATCACTTCTTAAATTCATCTTCTTATTATTTTGCAAAAAATCTTCATAAGAATTTAATTGGAATTCTAAAAAATGAGGCATTTCCCCTCTTTCTTTAATATCTCCGAAGTAATATCTAGATATTAGCCTTGTCATTTGCAACACCCCTTATTTAAATATTTAATATTTTATAAATTTTGATTATAATTAATCTAAATATATAAAATATTAACAATGTTTTTTTAAAAAAGATCAAAAAGACACTCTCTATTTAAAGAGTGTCTTTTAATTCTATTTGATTAAACAATTATTTTAATTCTACTTCTGCTCCAGCTTCTTCTAATTGTTTTTTAATTCCTTCAGCTTCGTCTTTAGAAACTCCTTCTTTTAATGGTTTTGGTGCTCCATCAACTAAGTCTTTAGCTTCTTTCAGTCCTAAACCTGTTATTGCTCTAACAACTTTAATAACCTCAATTTTTTTAGCTCCTGCTGCTTTTAAGATTACATCAAATTCTGATTTTTCTTCTTCAACTGCTGCTGCTGGTCCTGCTGCTGCTGGTCCTGCTGCTGCTACTGCTACTGGTGCTGCTGCTGTTACTCCAAATTCTTCCTCTAACGCTTTTACTATTTCTGATAATTCTAATACAGTTAATTCTTTAACCGCTTCAATAAATTCTTCTTTTGTTAATTTTGCCATTTTATTTTCCTCCTGATTTTAATTTATATTTTATTATTTTTTTGAAATCGCATCTAATGTTCCAACAAATTTTCTTGTTGTACCTTGCATAACATTTAACATGCCAACAATTGGTGATTGCATTCCTGCAAGTAATTTAGAGATAAGAACTTCTCTAGTTGGTAAGTTAGCTAGCGCTTCAACATCGTTTTTGCTAATTTTTTTCCCTTCTAGATATCCTGCTTTAATATTTAAAATTTTATTTGTTTTAGAAAATTCAAATGCAATTTTAGCAGGCGATACTAAATCGTCATATCCTATTGCAAATGAGTTTGTTCCTTTTAACATATCGTCAAAATTTTCTGTAATACCGGCTTTTTCCATTGCGATTTTCATTAATCTGTTTTTTGCAACTACATATTCTACACCAGTTTCTCTCATTTTTTTTCTAAGTAAAGTATCTTCTGAAACTTTCAAACCTTTATATTCCATTATAATTAATGTACTTGATTTTTTTAATTTCTCAGTCATCTCTTCTATAAATCTTTCTTTATCTTCTTTAGTCACTTTTTTCACCTCCTCAATATTTTTAAAAAAAATAAAAACCTCTGACCAATAGACAGAGGTTTAGAAATATATTATATAAAATAATATAACTATTTAATCTAAACCTCGGTAGGATTTAATAACCTACTGTCTTTGGTTCTATTTTATTCTTCAATAAATTTTTGTGCTAATATTGGATCAATTTTTACACCTGGTCCCATTGTTAAAGATAAAGCAATTGTTCTTAGGTATTGTCCTTTTGAACTAGTTGGTTTCAATCTAATAACTTCTTTTAAGAAAGCTTTAAAATTTTCAACAACTTTATTTTCTTCAAAGTTAGCTTTTCCTAGCGGTGCATGTAATGAACCTAATTTATCAATTTTAAATGCTAATTTACCTTTTTTAAATTCTTCTACAGTTTTAGCTACATCAGTAGTAACTGTTCCAGATTTTGGATTTGGCATTAACCCTTTAGTACCTAATATTTTACCTAATCTACCTAATTTTGGCATCATGTCAGGTGTAGCAATAACTAGATCGAATTCAAACCAGCCATTTTTAATTTTTTCAATATACTCGTCTGCTCCAACATAATCAGCACCAGCAGCTTGGGCTTTTGCTTCATTTTCACCTTGAGTAATAACAAGTATTTTCAATTCTTTCCCTGTACCATTTGGTAAAATAACTGTACCTCTCACTTGTTGATCAGCATGTCTTGGGTCTACACCTAATTTAATAGCTATCTCAACAGTTTCAGTAAATTTTGCAGTGTTTGTTTTTAATACTAAGTTTAAAGCTTCTTCTGGTGAGTAAACTTTACTAAAGTCATATTGTTTTATAATATCTAAATATTTTTTACCTCTTTTTTTAGACACTTTATTCCTCCTTCTGTGGTTATACGAATTTTATTCAACCACTAAATTTTAAATAAACTAGATTAGTCTATTATCTCAATTCCCATGCTTCTAGCACTTCCAGCAATAGTATTCATTGCAGTCTCAATATTTGCAGCATTTAAATCTGGCATTTTAGTTTCTGCTACCTCTTGTAATTTTGCTTTTGTTATTTTCGCAACTTTTGTTTTTTTACAATTATCTGATCCTTTTGTAATATTTGCAGCTTTTTTTAGTAAATCAAATGCTGGTGGAGTTTTTAAAATAAAAGTAAAACTTCTATCTTTATAAACACTAATCTCAACTGGTATGATAAACCCAGCTTTATCTTGTGTTTGAGCGTTAAACGCTTTACAAAACTCCATTATATTAACTCCATGTTGACCTAATGCTGGCCCTACTGGCGGTGCAGGGTTAGCTTTACCTGCAGGTAATTGTAGTTTAATTTTTCCTACTACTTCTTTTGCCATTTTAAAAAAACACCTCCGTAATTATTGTGGTTTTAATGATTATTCTCCCACTTAAAACAATTCCTAATTTTCCACTCCGTCAAAGTCTACTTCAACAGGAGTTAGACGCCCAAAAAGTTCAATCATAACTTTTACTTTTTGACTTTCTAAATTTATATCAGAAATTTTCCCTTGACTTCCGCTAAATGCGCCTTCTGTAACTGTAACAGTATCTCCTACAGCATAAGGTAAATTGTATTTAACTTTCTTTTCAACTTCAATTCCTATTTTTTTAAATAAAGATTCTACTTCTTCCTCTTCTAATGGTGTAGGTTCGGAACCAACACCTACAAATCCTGTAACACCTGCTGTATTTCTTATTACATACCAAGCATCACTATCTACTCTATATCCAATACTTTCAATGTTTTCTTCCTTCTCCACCACCATTTCAAGCATAACATAACCAGGGAATAATTTTCTAACAACTTTTTTCTTTTTCCCATCTTTTAACTCTATGTTTTCTTCTTCTGGAACTATTATTCTATGAACAATATCTTTTAATTTTAAAGTTTCAATTCTTTTTTCAAGATCAGTTTTTACTTTTTTTTCATATCCAGAATATGTATGAATGATGTACCATTTTTTTACCAAATTATTATCAGACATTAAAAATTTCCTCCTAAATACTATTTAATAAATTCTATCAATTTATTAAATATTACACCAAAAGCTGACAAAAATAAAGCAACAAAAATTGAAAATACTATTACTAGCAAAGTAGAGCTTTTTATTTCTTGCCACTTTGGCCAAGTTACTTTTCTTAATTCATCTTTTACACTATCTACTCTTTCTAAAAATTTTTCCATTACTGCACCCCTTAATATAAAAAAAATTGGCAGGTCCAGAGGGACTCGAACCCCCAACCCTCGGTTTTGGAGACCGATGCTCTACCAATTGAGCCATAGACCTGCATAGAAAAAACTATTTAACTTCTTTATGTAATGTAACTTTTTTTTCAAACTTACAAAACTTTTTTAACTGTAAACGTTCTGTTGTATTTTTTTTATTTTTACTAGTACTGTAGTTTTTTCTTTTACATTCTGTACATTCTAAATGAACATTAACTCTCATACAGATACACCTCCAAAATTATTAAAAATTAACGTTTAATAAAAGTTAATAACTAAGAATTAAAAGTGTTTTAATTTTTAATTCTAAACTTTTAATAAACACATATATAAGTATATATATTAAAGCTTGGCAAGTACCTATTCTCCCGATCCGTTACCAGACAAGTACATTCGGCGTTACAGGACTTAACTTCCAGGTTCGAAATGTTACTGGGTGTACCCCCTAAACTATCCTCACCAAGCTATTTTAAACTTTTTCATAGTTTTTTATCTATT
>JAAYPW010000025.1 GCA_012519615.1 Fusobacteriota bacterium | reverse complement strand
AGGAGGGAGTTATGGAAAAAAGGATTGGAACTCTATCTATTTTTCTATACAAGAAAGATTCTGTTGAAAAAGTAAATAATATTTTGAGTGATTATAGTGATATTATAATTTCAAGAATGGGAATACCATATAGAGAAAAAAATATCGCTGTAATTGTTGTTATACTAGATGGTACAACCGATGAAATTGGTGCATTATCTGGAAAAATTGGAAATTTAAATGGAATTAGTGTAAAAAGTGCTATTTCAAAATAAAATTTAATATTTATCCTGATTATAAGGTGAAAACTAAGTAAAAGGGGGAAATCTATTTCTCCGTTTTTTGTATTCGGAGATTTTTTTTATTTAATATATATATATTAAAATAGATTTATACATTAAGATTGAAAGGTGGTAGATTAAAAATGAGTTGGAAAGAGGAAGTTAAAGAGGAAAGTTTTATTAATGAAGAGCTAATTAAACAGATCTTAATTGATAAGAAGGAACCTACAGAAGAAGAGTTTAATAATGTTTTAAAAAAAGCATATTCAAACCAAAGATTAGAATTAGACGAGGTAGCGATATTAATAAACTCATCATCTAAAGAGAGAGTTGATAAAATTTTTAAAGCTGCAAAAGAAATTAAAGAGCATGTATATGGTCATAGAGTAGTACTTTTTGCACCGCTTTATATTGGAAATAAATGTACAAATAACTGTACATATTGTGGTTTTAAAGTGGAAAATACAGATACTGAAAGATTAACTCTTACTATGAAAAATATTGAGGAAGAAGTAACAGCATTAGAAAATGAGGGGCATAAAAGATTAATTCTTGTATATGGGACACATCCTGATTATAGTGCAGACTTTATCGCAGATACAGTAAGAAAAGTATATTCAGTTAAAAATGACAATGGAACAATACGTAGAGTAAATATTAATGCTTCTCCAATGAATGTAGATGATTATAAAAAAATACTTGATGCTGGGATAGGGACTTATCAAATATTCCAAGAAACTTATCATCAAGAAACTTATCAAAAAGTCCATATTAGAGGAGAAAAAGCTAATTATAAATGGAGATTATTCGGATTAGATAGAGCAATGGAAGCTGGGATCGTCGATGTAGGTTTAGGTGTACTATTTGGACTTTACGATTGGAGATTTGAAATCTTAGGATTAATGCAACATGTTATCCATTTAGAAAATAAATACGGAGTTGGACCACACACTATATCTTTTCCTAGATTAAAAGATTCTAATGGATTACTTGTTGACAATAAATATTTTGTAAATGATGATGAATTTAAAAGAATTATAGCAATTTTAAGACTTTCTGTTCCATATACGGGATTAATTCTTACCGCTAGAGAAGACGCAGAATTACGTAAAGAATGTATGAATTTTGGAGTATCACAAATTGATGCTGGTACACATATTGAATTACAAGGATATTCAAAAGATAAAAAAGAGGAACAAGATTTAAAAAAAGAACAATTTAAAATAGGTGATACAAGAAGTTTAGATGAAGTAATGCGTGAATTAATGTTAGATGGTTTTATTCCATCATTTTGTACAGCTTGTTACAGATTAGGTAGAACTGGAGAACATTTTATGGAATTTTCAAAACCAGGGTTTATACATAATTTTTGTACACCAAATGGTTTATTGACTTTATATGAGTATTTAGAAGATTACGCTTCAGAAGAGACTAAAAAAGCAGGAATAGATCTTATAAAAAAAGAATTAGAGACATTAAATTTAGGTGATGCTAAGAATTCGATTAATGAAAAACTTAAAAAAATTGTTTCTGGTGAAAGAGATCTATATTATTAATAAAAAAACCTCCATATTATAATATTGGAGGTTTTTTTTATTTAATTTCCGCATGTATTGTTGGGTCAAATATTAGAGAACGATTTTTTCCACTGTATTTAGCTGCATAAAGTGCTTTATCAGCAGTATCTTTTATACTAAATGAAGAGTCAGAAAGTTCTGGTATAGAAGAGATACCTAAACTAATAGTAACTTTTTTTAAAGGTTGTTTCTCTTCATAAGGAAATACATTTTCCAGTACTTTTTTCCTAATTTTTTCTGCAACTTCTAGTGCACCTTTTGATGTGGTATCTGGTAAAATAATAGCAAACTCTTCTCCACCATAACGGCACACATGATCATTGTGTCTACAACTACTTTTAAATATTTTTGATATTAATCTAAGAAGTTCATCCCCAACTAAATGTCCATTTTGGTCATTATAATTTTTAAAGAAATCAATATCAATCATAATTAATGAGCAATTTTTTTCATAACGTAAAGAACGACTAACTTCATTTTCAAGTGTTTCATTAAAAAATCTTCTATTGTATAACTGTGTTAATTCATCAACAATAGCTAATTTACTAATTTTTTCATATAATAAAATGTTGTTTATAGCAAGAGAAGTTTGGTTAGAAAAACTAGTTAATGAATTAATCCTATCGTAGGAGAAAGATTTATTATCAAATTCATTATCAACAATTAAAATTCCTAAAAAATTATCGTATGAATGTAAAGGAATCATTAACATTTTCTTTAAATTAAAAGATTGTAAAATAGTCCTATTTTGATTTGAAAAACCTGAACTAGAAATATCAATTATTTTATATGTTTTTGAATCAATTATATCGTTTAGTAGTACATCATTATGTAAAAATAAATTAGAGTTTTGAACTAATTTCTCAAGAGGTTCATCTTCGCTTTCACTATTTTTTTCTAAGAATACATCAATTGTACATGATACAATCGCTTCCCATTTACTTTGTGCTTCTTCAAAAGTAAGCGGACCAATACTTTTAACACCTTTTAAATAGTTTTTACTCTCCTCTTTTTCAAAATAGATCGCTCTATTAAATCCAAGTCCTTCATTTGCTGTAATATGTGTTAAAAAAATATGAAGAAGTTGGTCAATATTTTTATTTGTCTCCATAAGTGTAATAATTTTATTTAATAAGTTTAAATCTTTAATCTTTTGATTAAGTACATTATTATTTACATGTAAATTAAATGCAGTTTGAATTTCAAGTAATAGAGTATTTGAGTCATTAAATAATGACGCATCAATCTTCTTATTAGTATATCCGAATATGATATATCCATTAAAATTAAGTGTACTATTTAATTTATATATACCAATATTTTGTATCTCTTCGAAATCTTCTTTAAATATATTAACAAATTCATCTTTCGAGATAATATTAGATATTTTATTTTGAATAAGATTAAAATTGTCAGTTAAATTAATCTTTTTTAAATGTCCATTTCCATATTTAAATACCATTTTTTCGATAACAGGATCATAAACAACAACAGCAACATTCATTGTATTAAAAATTATTGCAAAATTTTCAACAACAACCTTAAAGAAATTCTCATTTGTAACACTTTTTGTAAGTGTAAGATTAATTGCACCAATCATTTTATCCTTAGATATAAAATTATTAATTATTTTACCTAGATGACTAAAATCTGTAAAAACATAAAATGGTGAATCAGAGAGTTTCTTAATTTTATTACTATTAATTATGTTTAGGACAAACTTAAGCTCTTTATAAACATATAAAAGTGTAAGAAAGTAAAATATAAGAATAACATAAAATGCAATTATAAAAATATGAGAAAATGTAACTAGATATAAAATAGAAAAAAGTATACCAAAAATAAATAAGATAATATTTAAAATAAGAATACTAAATTTCATAATTTCTCCTCCTTTTAGTAAATTATACATACATTATAGCATATATTATTCAAAAATAAAAATAAAAGTTGTAAAAAATCGAAAAATATTATATAATTTTAGTTGTATCTATTTTGATTAAATTTTTTTATTTATAATATAAAAGCGAGGAGGGGAAAAAATGGAAAATTTAGAAGAAAAAATAGAAAATGAAAAAGACACAAATAAAAAGGAGGAGCTCTTATATCAGTTATTTAAAAAAAATAAAGAGGAAACATTTGTTTTTTTTAAAGAAAAACCCATTGCAGAAATTATAGATTTTTTTTATGATTTGGAAAATGAAGAAATCTTAGAATTTATTCGCATGTTTGAAATTCAACGTCAGGGAGATATAATGACTGAACTCGATCGCGATATACAGCATTGGATTTTTAATAATATTGAAATTATTGAATTTGCGGATATATTTAAATATGTTTCATCAGATATTCGTGCTGACTTTTATCAATCATTAGAAAAAGATGAACAATCAAAATTATTACCATTTCTAGAAAAAAAAACTAGAGAGAACGTTATTAGTTTAAGTTCATATCACCCTGAAACTGCCGGTGGGGTAATGGTTACGGATTTTGCAACAATTATGATAAATATGAATGTTAAACAAGCACTTGATAAAATTAGAAAAGATTCTCCATCAAAAAAAATGATTTATTATATATATGTTGTGGATAAAAATATGAAATTATTAGGTTTTGTCACATTGAAAGATCTTATAATGGCAGATTTTTCCGATGATATTTCTGCAATTATACATGATGAATATACATTTGCAGACGTTGATGAAGACCAAGAAACAGTTGCAAGAAAAATTGAAAAATATGATTTAATTGCAATACCTGTTTTAAATTCCTCAGGACAATTATTAGGAATCGTTACACATGATGATGCAATTGAAGTTATTCGAGCGGAACAAACAGAAGATTTAGAGAGAATAATGGGGATTACACAAAGTCCAGAAGAATTAGGTTACCTTGAAACAACCTCTTTTCAACATTTTAAAAAAAGAGTTGGATGGCTTGTTATACTTGCAATTGTAGGTATTGTCTCTGGTATGATTATACATAGTTTTGAAGAAACGTTACAAACTTTAATTATATTAGCATTATATATGCCTATGCTAGCTGATACAGGTGGGAATATTGGTAGCCAGTCAGCAACAGTTGTTATACGAGCACTTGCATTAGGTGAGGTTAGACTACGAGACTGGTTAAGAATAATATTTAAAGAATTAAAAATAGGTTTAATGCTTTCACTTATTTTAGGTGCAATTGCTTTTATTAAAATACTTTACTTATCGTTTGATACAACAGTTCCACCAGAGTTTACGCTTTTTAAAGTTGCTCTTGTTATTTCGATAGCATTATCTCTACAAGTAGTAAGTTCAGCTTTAATTGGGACCTCATTACCGTTAATTGTAAGAAGTTTCGGAGGTGACCCTGCTGTAGCTGCTACACCTGCAATAACGACAATTGTAGATATTACTGGACTACTATTATATTTTACAACTGCAACAATTTTATTAGGTATTTAACAAAATAATATACAGAATTATGGAGGTGAGTAACTGTTATTAAACAGTTAAAATATGTATTTAAAATCTGTAGAAATTAATGGATTCAAATCGTTTGCAAATAAAATAAATATAGAATTTAAAGACGGAATCACCTCTATAGTTGGTCCAAATGGTAGCGGAAAAAGTAATATCTTAGACGCTATTCTTTGGGCATTAGGTGAACAAAGTAATAAAAACATCCGTGCTAAAAGTGGTACTGATGTTATTTTTTCTGGTGGTAAAAACTATAATCCAAAAAATATGGCAGAAGTTTCTCTTTTAATAGATAATTCATCTAAATTTTTATTAATTGATTTTTCTGAAATTAAAATTACAAGAAGAATATATCGTACAGGTGAAAATGAGTATTTTATTAACAACAACAAAGTTAGATTAAAAGATATAAACGATCTATTTACAGATACCGGTATAGGAAAAGAGGCTTATTCTGTAATAGGTCAAGGTAAAGT
>JAAYPW010000024.1 GCA_012519615.1 Fusobacteriota bacterium | reverse complement strand
CAAAAACAGAAAAATCTAAAAAATATGATAATATTTATATGAAATAAACAAATATATTGAAATTATAGATATTATTATGTGAAAAAAAGATATATTTAGTAGAAAAAAGTAGGAAAAACAAGAAAAAATTGTATAATATATAGTGATAAATTTATTTCGAACTGTTTTTTAATAAATTTAGATTATTTTTAAGAGATATGTGTAAATATATTAAATAAGATGAAAATATGAATAAAAAAGTAATAAAATTTGTGGAAAAATTAAAGATATATCTATTATATTATTATATTTAGTATATAATCATAAAAATTAAAAATAGAGATATTTAAATTATTATTATGAAAAATTTAATTTAATAAAAAATGTAGATTGTGATATAATATAATTATTATTATTTATGATAAAATTAAAGTTGAATAGGTGTCGAGGAAGGAGAGATATGAGTAAAGGATATATAAAAGATAATAAAAAGCGTGGAAGTATAGGAGAATTACTTAAAGAAAAAATATCAGATGGTTCAAAACTTTCAATTGTATCTGCATATTTTACAATATATGCATATAAGGAATTAAAAAATAATTTTGATAATATTGAAAAATTAGATTTTTTATTTGGAGAACCAACTTTTATAAAGCAAATGAATCCAGATATATTAAAACAGAAAGAATTTACAATAGAAGATAGTACTTATAATATAAATTTAAATAATAGATTGTCTCAAAAATCTATAGCAAAAGATTGTTATAATTGGATAAATGAAAAAGTAAATATAAAATCTATGATAAAGCCAAATTTCTTACATGGAAAAATGTATCACATAGAAAATCCGAATAGAGATCCAATAGCAATTATGGGAAGTTCAAACTTTACATATAGTGGATTGGGATTTGGAAATAGCAAAAATATAGAGCTAAATTTAGAGATGCAAGATAAAAGAGATATTAATGATTTGAAACAATGGTTTGATGAAATTTGGAATGATGCTACTGGATTAGTAGAAGATGTGAAAGAAGAAGTTTTAAGCTATTTAACAAAACTATATAAAGAAAATAGTCCTGAATTAGTTTACTTTTTAACAATTTATCATATATTTTCAGACTATTTAAAAGATGAAAATTTATTTTTAGAAGATAAAATTGGTTTTAAAGAAACAAAAGTTTGGAATATGTTATATGATTTTCAAAAAGATGGTGTACAAGAGGCAATAAAAAAACTTAAAAGATTAAATGGTTGTATAATTGCAGATAGCGTTGGCTTAGGGAAAACTTTTGAAGCGTTAGCAGTAATAAAATATTATGAATTGAAAAATAATAAAGTTTTGGTATTATGTCCAAAAAGATTGGAAAGTAATTGGAGATTATATAAAAGTAATGATATAAGAAATATTTTGGAAATAGATAGATTAAGATATGATGTTTTATATCATTCAGATTTAACAAGAGAAAAAGGGAAAAATGGAGATATTGAATTAGAAACTCTTAATTGGGGAAATTATGATTTGGTGATAATTGACGAATCACATAATTTTAGAACCAATAGAGCAGTTAAAGATAAAAAAACAAGATACCAAAAGTTAATAGAAGATATAATTAAAAAAGGGGTAAAAACAAAAGTTTTATTATTATCAGCTACTCCAATAAATAATAATTTAAAAGATTTAAAAAATCAAATAGATATTATAACAGCAGAAAATCCACATGCATTAGTAAATTATGGTATGAAAAATATACATAATGTACTAAGAATAGCTCAACAAAAATTTAATGAATGGTCAGAAAAAAGAAAAGAGGGTATAAAATTAGGTTTAATAGAAAATCTTGATTCAGATTTTTTCAAATTACTTGATGAATATACAATTGCCAGATCAAGAAAACATATAGAAAAGTTTTATAATATAGATTCAATTGGTAAATTTCCAGAAAGATTAAAACCAGTTTCAATCTATTCTGAACTTGATACAAAAAATAAAATAATGACATATAAAGAGATGAATGAAATTATTGAACATTTAAAACTTGCGATATTTCATCCAAGTAAATATTTAGATAAAAGAAAATCAGAAGAAGTTTTAACAAGAAACGATACAAAAGTAAGAGATGGAAAATCTGTATTTAAACAAGAAAACAGAGAATTTAACTTAGTTAAAATGATGAGAATTAATTATTTAAAAAGAATGGAGAGTTCTATACATTCATTTAATTTATCAATTGAAAGATTAAAAAATAAAATCGATAAATTAATAGATCAATTAGAGAATTATAAAGACAACAAGGAAAAATATAAAGATTTAAATGAAAAAGAAAAAAATAATTCTAAAAATGCATTAAGATTATTAAATATAAAGATAGATGAAGAGAATGAAGATAGCGAAGATTTAAAAGATTTAATAGTTGAAGGTAAAATAGAGTATAATCTTTTGGAAATGAATGCATCAAAATGGCTTACAGATTTAAGAGCAGACAAGAAATTATTAGAAAATTTACTTACAGAAACAAAATCAATTGATACAGAAAGGGACAAAAAATTACAAACATTAATTGAATTGATAGAAAATAAGATAAAAAATCCTAGAAATAACGGTAATAAAAAAATACTTGTTTTTACAGCATATTATGATACAGCGAAATATTTATATGATTATATAAAACAATGGAGAGAAGATAAAAATATAAATATTGCTATAGTATCAGGGAGTGGAAATACAGAAACAACATTAGGAGATAATAATTTTGAAAGTATATTAACTAATTTTTCTCCAATATCAAAAGGTCGAAAAGAAATAAAATCAATGATTCAAGATAATGAAATAGATATTTTAATTGCTACAGATTGTATATCAGAGGGGCAGAACTTACAAGATTGTGATTATCTTATTAATTATGATATCCATTGGAATCCTGTAAGAGTAATTCAGAGATTTGGTAGGATAGATAGAATAGGGAGTAAAAATGATGTAATTCAGTTAGTAAATTTTTGGCCGACTAAAGATCTAAATGAATATATTGACCTTGAAGATAGGGTAAAAAATCGTATGCAATTATTAAATATTGGTGCAACAGGTGATGAAAATTTATTTGAAATAGATGAAGAAAAATTAGATAAAGATGAGATGACTTTTAGACATAAACAACTATTAAGATTACAAGATGAAGTTTTGGATTTAGAAGAAATGAATGAGACCATCTCAATTACAGATTTTTCATTAAGTGACTTTAGAATAGAAATTGCCAATTTTATTGAGAAAAATAAAGATAAAATAGAAACAACACCCAAAGGAATTTACGCTGTAGTTCCTGCATTAAATGGTAAATATAAAGAATATGGAAATTATAATATTGTAAATAGTGTAGCAGAAAAAATAATAAATTCCGGTGTAATATTTTGCCTTAAATTGAAAGATGACAAAATAGAAAAATCAGGAGAAAAACTTGAAAAATTTAATCCCGTTTCACCATATTTTTTAGCTTATGTATATGAAGATGGCACTGTGAAATATAGTTATTCTAATATAAAGCAAATTTTAGAAATTTATAAAATATTATGCCAAGGAAAAACGGAAGCTTTGGAAAAATTATGTGATATATTTAATAATTCTACTGATGATGGTAAAGATATGAGTAAATATAATAAGTTAATATTGAATATGGTAGAAAACATAAAAGGGAAAACACAAAAACAAGCACTAAAAAGTATTGGAGCTGGTGCAGGAAGAGGTTCATTGAATTTAATTGGAAAAAATGAGAAGATTAAAAGTGAAGAAGAATTTGATTTAATAAGTTTTCTTGTGATTTTATAACGCTACAACTTGTTGCGAAATTAGAAAATAATTAAAAAAATATGTTATAATGTAAAAAAGTATCGCGGCGACATTTTTTTTAAAATTACAAAATTAAGGAGAAAATTAGATGATTGTAGAAAAGCAAGATAATCTATATAATAAAATTTCAAAATTAATAAATGAAGCACAAGATAATATAAAAAGAAATGTAAATAGTATTATGGTCATAACATATTGGAATATAGGCAAAATTATAGTAGAAGATGAATTAGATGGAAATAGTAGAGCAGAATATGGAAAAGAAATATTAAAAAATATATCTGAAAAATTAACAGAAGAATTTGGAAAAGGCTTTGATGAAAGAAATTTACGAAGAATGCGACAGTTTTATTTTACTTTTCAAAAATGGAACTCAGTGAGTACCGAATTGAGTTGGACGCATTACAGACATTTATTGAAAGTAGAAAATGAAAAAACAAGGTTATGGTATTTACAGGAAGCGATAAAAGAAAATTGGTCAACACGAGCATTGGAAAGACAAATAAATAGTTTTTATTATGAAAGACTGCTTTCAAGTCAAAATAAAATACCTGTTATTGAAGAAGCAAAAGAAAAAACAAAAAAATTAAGTCCTCAAGATATTTTAAAAGACCCTTATGTATTGGAATTTTTAAATCTTGAAAATAGACCTTCATTTACTGAAAATGAGCTTGAAACAGCTTTAATAGACCAGTTACAAAATTTCTTATTAGAACTTGGAAGTGGATTTTCTTTTGTTGCAAGACAGAAACATTTTGACCTTGATGGAGAACATTTTTATATTGATTTAGTTTTTTATAATTTTAAGTTGAAATGTTTTGTATTAATTGATTTGAAAAGAGGAAAACTAACTCATCAGGATATTGGACAAATGGATATGTATGTAAGAATATTTGAAGATAAAATGAAAGAAAAAGATGATAATCCGACAATCGGATTAGTATTATGCAGTGAAAAAAATGAAGCAGTTGCAAAATATTCTGTTCTTTCAGAAAATAAACAAATATTTGCTTCTAAATACAAATTATATTTGCCTTCAGAAGAAGAATTGGAAAAAGAGTTATTAAAAGATGTAAATTTTATAAAAAAATAAGGAGAAAATTAGATGAGCATATTAGAAAAAATAGATCAAAATATTAAAAGTTTTAATGCAGATAAATTATTTAATTCAAGTATAGAATTTTTTAAAACATTAAATTATCCTATGGATACAATACAGGAAGAATCTAAATTTAGTTTAGATGAATTTCTAGAGATAACAGGTGTTGAAAGGAGTATATATTTAAGTAAAGACAATGTGGAGAAAATAGAAATTTTATTTAATCTATCAGAAGAAGAGATGGCAAAAGATATAAAAAATTTCTATATTGGAGATAACGAGATACAAGCATATCTATTTTTAGCAATAAAATTAAAAGATGACAGCTACTCAAAAACAGATATTGTAAATATTTCAAAAGGGATAAATAAATGTATTAATGCACCTGCTTTTATAATTTTTAATTATAACAATAAAATCACTTTATCTATCACAGACAGAAGAATAAATAAAAAAGATGATACAAGAGATGTAATAGAAAAAACAACCTTGATTAAAGATATTGATATTAATAAACCTCATTCGGCACATATAAGAATATTGGAAGGTTTAGAATTTGGAAATCTTGGGAATAGACAAAATTTTGAGTATTTTCATAATTCTTTAAAAAGAGTATTGAATATAAAAGAACTGAACAAGCAGTTTTATAAGGAGCTTTCAAATTGGTATTTTTGGGCTTTAGAAAATGTAAAATTTCCTGATGATGAAGAAAAAAATGAAGAAAAAAGAAATTCTCAAAATATAATTAGATTTATTACAAGATTTATATTTTCTTGGTTTTTAAAAGAAAAAGGATTAATTCCTGAAAAAGTTTTTGATAAAGAATTTATTTATGATAATATTATTGAAAACAACGATAAAACAAATAGTACATATTATAAAGTAATATTACAAAATCTATTTTTTGCTACATTAAATACAGAGATGGAAAATAGAGGATTTGTGAAATCATATAAAGGTACGAAAAGTGATAGTTATGGGATACATAGTTTATATAGATATAGTAGATTTTTAAAAAATCAAGATGAAAATTTAATTATAAATTTATTTAAGGATATCCCATTTTTAAATGGAGGACTTTTTGAATGTCTTGATAAGATAAAAACAGGAAAATCAGATGAAATAAGAGTTGATATGTTTTCTGATAACCTTAGAAATGAAGAAAAACTTGTGTTTCCTGATGAATTACTTTTTGGGGAAGAAAAAGATTATGATTTGAATAAAGTATATTTTACAAAAAATAAATCTTATAAAGTAAAAGGATTAATTAATATACTGAACAATTATAAATTTACAGTAGAAGAAAATACACCCCTTGAGCAAGATGT
>JAAYPW010000023.1 GCA_012519615.1 Fusobacteriota bacterium | reverse complement strand
ATTCCATTTTTATTTACAATTGCAAAATCTAAATATCCAAGTCTATTAATATCTCCTACTAATGACTCTTTCTGAATATCCCAATCTAAAGTTTTTGTTCTTGCACGTTCTGCTAATTCTGTTAAAACTGCAATATTTTTTTCGATTACAAGATTTATTCTTTCACTACCCTCTTCTGCTATTTTTAGCATACTATTTTGTACTTCTCTAACTATTGCTCTAGATGATAATCTATACGATATAGATATTAAAGCAATAGAAATAATTACAGCTAATGTTGTTACAAATAAACTAATTTTAACACTTAATTTCACATTTATTCCTCCTCAATATTTAAATTTATTATTACTTTTGTACCTCTATTTTCTTCACTCTCTATTTCTATATTTCCTTTCATTAGTTCTACCATTTTTTTTGTAATTGATAATCCTAATCCTGTTCCTTGAAAATTTTTACTGTAGCTAGAATCCCCTTGTTCAAATGGTTCGAACACAGTATTTAACTTATTAGCTGGTATTCCAACACCTGTATCAGTGCATATAATCGATATCAATATATTCTTTTCAATATGGCTAATAAGATTAATTTCAATCGAAACTTCACCTTTTTCAGTAAATTTAATTGCATTGCCTATGATATTGTTTAAAATTTTATTAAACTTATTCTTGTCGATTAAAACAAATTTTGGAATATTCTGGTCAATTTTATACATAAAACGTATATATTTTTGTTTAGCTAATATTTCCATACCTACAAGTAGTGTAAGTATATGTTTTTTAAATTCAACTCTTTCATAATTTATTTTTTCTTTTCCACTTTCAATCTTAGATAAATCAAGAATGTCATTTATAATATCCATTAAGTGATTTGCAGAAAATTTCATTTTTTCAAGATAATACTTTTGATTTTCATCTAAATCAGTCATCTCTAAAACTTCACTCATCCCCATGATACCTGCCATAGGTGTTCTTATTTCATGACTCATATTTGCTAGGAACATTGATTTTGCAGCATTAGCATATTCTGCTTTCTCTTTTTGTACAATTAATTTTGATTCTATGATATTTTGTTTATTAATTTCATTTTTTAATTGTTCATTTAATCTCTCCATTTCATAATAAGAATATGCATTTTCAAGAGAAATTCCGAAATTCGTTGCTAATATTTTAAAAAATTCAATATTTTCTTTTAAAAATATATTTTCTGATAAGCTATTCTCTAAATATATTATTCCACTTATATTACCACCATAAAATATTGGCATACATAATAATGATTTAATATTATTTTTTTTAATATACTCGTCATCTTGAAATTCTTTTTTTATATTATTTAACACTAGGTTATTTTTTTTATTAATCACCTGATTAAAAATTGATTTTGGTATCTCATTACTATTATATTTATCTAATGCTTTTTTTATTAATATGTCATATTTTCTATCTTTAAAAGTACCAATTGCCTCTACATAAAGAATATCATCTCTTTTTGTTAAAATAATACATTTTTCCGAACCAGAATTTTTTAGAATTAGAATTAACATTTTTTCTAATAATTTTTTAATATCTCGCTCTGAGTTCATTATTTTTAAAACTTTTAATATATTATTCAAATCATATATATCACTTTTATATTTTTCATCAATCGAATTAGTATTTTGTATAGATACTGAATAGTTATTTACATATCTATTTACTAAGCAGAGATATTTTGTTTTATATCCTAACGCCTCATACAAATCAATTGATTTTTTTAGATATAATTTTCCTAAATGATTAAGTTTATCTCTATAAATTAGATACCCAACTTCATAAAAGATAGCAAGTTGACTTAAAAATTCTGTGTCCTCATACTTCTCTATTAATTTCTCATATTCTAAATACACCTTTTCAAATCCATATTCGAAATAATCATATAATAATAGTAAGATTTTATACTTAAACTCAAAATTTTCAGGACAAATAGTTGACCATATTTTATACTGTTGTATATTATTTATTATTTTTTCTTTGTTTTCACTATAATCTTTAAAATACAAAAGAGTTACTTTAAACATGAAAATTGTTACTGGCATTGAACCTGTAACTGCATTAATGTTTTCTTCACATATTTCAGCTGCTTTTATAGCTTCTGAATAATTTTCACTATAGAAAAAATTCATAAATTTGAAAAAATTATAATAAAATATTGTATTTTTATTATTAGATTTTTTTATTCGTATAATTTGAATACTTTCAGAAAACAATTCACCATCCAATCTTTTACTATTACCTGTTGAAATGTTGTACACCATTTGTCCCATTGCTCTTAAAATTGTTTCTGTTGTTTTTTGCACTGTTTTTTCTAATTGATTTATATAATATTCTATTTTTGTAAGTAAATCTGATAAATTTTCCCCACAATAAAACAAGTGTGCACAATATGTAAAGGCAGAATGACCTGAGTACTCGAAATCGCCTGTTAACATATAACTATCAGCATTTTTTTTAAGTGGGACCAGTGTTTTTTTTAAGTTTTGCTTCCATGGAAGTACAAGAATATTTACAATTGTACTTACTTTTAATTTTAAAAAATTATCATTAATTTTATTAGATAATTCTAAGGCTATTTCACCAAATCTAAATCCACTATCATATTCCTTAAGCTTTGTAATAAGTAACATCCCATAATTTGCATATGCAAAAGGAGAAATTGGAGCATTACCATATTTTAATGAAAGTAAAACTTGTTTCACTGTAAGAGCTTCAAATAGTACAGGATTATTTGAATAACCTGTTGCAGCCACATTTGACATAATTTCAAGCATATTTTTAATATTTTCGTTTTTAATCAATGGTAATTTTGTAATATTTTCTATATTAATTTGTTTAACTTCATTACTTATTTCTTCGTAGCATTCAAAAATTTTGTTTTCATCTTTATATTCTATAGTTTTTTCCCCATATTCTTCTAAACATTTCAATCCATAAGCAAGTGAATCTTCTGAACGTAAATTTGTTAAATATGCTTCAGTAATAATTTTATAGATTTTATGTCTATTGTAAATTGTATCTGCATATTTCATTGCTTGCTCTGTAAATGTTTCGATTAGTTCGATTTCCCCTGAATAATATGACGATTTAATCAATAATACATATAAATCAATTATAAATGATTTCTCTATTTTAATATTTTTATCAATACTCTCTACAATTTTTTTAGACTCCATTATAAATTTAAATGCTTTATGATGTAAAAATAGTTTAGATGTTTCTTTTGCAGCATTATAATTTATAACTGCTATTTCCTTTAATTTATTAGTGTGTTTAATCGAATCAATTATTTTATTATAACAAATTGCTGCTTCGACAATATATTTTTTTAAATCCTTTTTATATATTTTTTCAACAATATCAAAATAAATTTTACGTCTATTTTCTTCTGATAACATTTTTTGAACTGCTTCTTTAATTTTATCATGTGTAAAATTATACGAATTATTTTTCAAATATATATATTTTTTATTTTTTAATCCAGTAAGTATTGCATGAGTTTTTTTTGAATTTAATTTTGATATTTTACTTATCTCTAATTCCGTGAAATTTTCTCCAAAACATGATGCAATTTCTATTACATTTTTTGTAATATCATCAAAATTTTTAATTTCATTAGTTAAAAGATTAATTAAGTTCTCTGTAAAATCCAATCTTTCTAACTTTTCAAAACTTATATTAATTTGGTTATTTATATTATCATATGTTAATATTTTCTCATTGTGGATAAACTGAAGTAGTCGGATAATAAATAATGGATTACCCTGTGTTTTTTCGTAAACATATTTTATAAGTTTATCCATATCGTTATCGTTATAGTTAGTTGCTTTATATTCCTCTTTCAACATATAGTTTATTGTTTCAAATGTAAGATTTTTCAATTCAATCTGATTTATTTTATCACTATGCTTTTCAACCATATCATCAATAAATTTTTTATAAAAAAAATTAGTATCTGTTCTTTGTGTACAAATAAAAAACACTCTTTCTATATTTTTTTCAATTAATACTTTTGCTATTAAATTTAAGGATTCTCTATCTGCCCAATGTATATCATCTATAAAATAAATAATATCATATTTTGTTTTTGATAACTCTGTTAGTATAAATTCAAAAATTAAATTATAATAATCCTCATTTAAATTTAGTTCTTCATTGTATTGAACTTCAAGGTCGCTTACAAGTTCTTTTATTGCTGGAATAAAATTAATTAACATTCCATTTGTTTTTTTATAAATTTCTCTTAATAAATTAATTAGATTTTCTCGTTCATTTTTTGGAAAGTTTAATAATTTTTCATAAAAATCATTAAAACCATTAATAATACCGTAATAAGGTTTCCCTTCATATGACTCTTGATATTTTACCTCTATGAAAATACTGTTTTTTCTTATTGCTTTTTTTAATTTTTTAACTAATACAGTTTTTCCAGTACCTGTTTCTCCAGATAAAACTGTAATCGTATCATCTCTTTCCATTCTATTTAAATAATTTTTATAAATCTCCATGTACTCTTTTTTTCTACCATAGATCTGTTTTGGACTGAATTTTTTTATAGTATAGTCTTTTTTTCCTAAAATAATATCATCTTTAAATTCTAGTGAAATTATATCTGTTATGTCATTAAATACACCTCCAGCTGTTTTATAACGATTTTTACTATTTTTTTCAGTCATTTTTTGTATAAGTTTATTAATTATTTCTGGAATATTTTTTGACGTTTCTAAAACTATTTCTTTTGCAATATGTTTATGAATTATTTCATCTATTGTTGTACCATAAAATGGTTGTTTATCATAAAATAACTCGTAAAGTATAATTCCAATTGAATATATATCTGATGAAATATCTATATTTTCTTTTAATGTCCTTGTTGTTTCAGGTGCCACATACATTGATTCATAGAGAGAAAATTTAAAAATTTCCTCGTCAATATGATCAATTTGACAACTATTTCCAGTATCAATAATTGTAATTTCATTATATCGATCTATAATTATGTTTTTTGGATTTAAATTAAGATGAATAAAATTATTTTCGTGGAATGAATTTATTATTAATAGTAAATTTTTGATAATATTAATCTTTTCATATACCGATATAATGTTTTTTTCATGTATTCATGCAGTGTTATTCCATCAATATATTCAAACGTAATTTTAAGTTCTGTATTATTATTTTCAATAAAAAGTGCTTTTCGCATATTTTTTATATGAAAATTACTTCCAATAAAATATTCTTTTTTTAGATGAACCTCATCAATTTTTTCATTATTTAATTTATTTAATATTTTTGTAATAGTTTTTTTATCATCACTTATTTTCATTAATGTTATACTAGGATATTCTATTTTTGTATTAATTTCCATATTAATCTCACCCTTTAATAGATTACTAAACAATTATTACATTTTTTATCTCTTCAATTAATTCATCTGATAATTTTTCAATATTTTTTTCAATCAAACCATAATTTAGTTCTTCGTCGTTAAATATTAATTTTAAATAGTTAACAAAATTATCAATATTTTGATTTTTGTTTTCTTTTGGTAATAATGAAATTATTGTTTTTCTATGATTTTCCTCATTATAAAAATTATCGAGTTTTTCAATATCTTTTTTATAGTAATAAATAGCTTGCCAAACATAACTATTTATTCCAGTAATTAATAATCGTTTTGGATTTTTTTTATATCCATTCATGATTTTCATTTTTTGATAAATTTTATGTATATCCTCTAAATTTTCACTTAAGTTTTCAGCTTTATACAGCAATATTTTTTCGTATATTTTTTCTGCTTCATCGTATCTTTCGATTTTCGTTAGATACATAGGTAATTTAAATTCCTCATTTAAAGTTAGATCAATATTATTTTCTGATGCACTTTTTTCTGCTAAATATGAAAGTTCGATTGCTTTATCATAATTTTTTTCTTTTGATTCTATATTTGCATCTCTAAAATAATTCTTATACGAATCCATATCTATACCAGAAAAAATAATATCTCTTTTCAGTAATTTTTCCTCAATTCTATATTTTAATTTAATACTTTCATAATAATATTCTCTCTCTTTTTCATACTTTTTACAAATATTTATATATGTATCAAGTGTTTTTATAGCTTTTTCATCTTTATTTTCGTAATAATCTAAAAATGTGCTTGCAAATATAATATTTTTAATTTCAAAATCCTCATGATGTTCTCTTTCCCAATAGTTTAAAATTTTAGTTAAATTTTTTCTTAATTTATCAATCTCTGTAATTTCAAAATACTTATTTAATTTTATATTTTTCACTATTGAATCGTATTCACCCATAATTCTTGAATCTAGAGGTAATTTATCAATTAATATCTTTTCTTCTGATTTATTATTTATATCAGTAGATTCAATAATTTTATTTGTTTCATCTAATACTGACTCTTGTTTATTAATACTTCTTTCTTTTAAATAAATTTGTTCATTATTGTCTTCTATTTTATTCTTCATTATTTCAATACTGTATTTCTCTTTCTCCTCAATTATTATTTTTAATAATTTTTCATATTTTTCTCGTACATCTTTATATATTTGATAATTAAGTGCTTGCTGACAAACTTTTATAGCATAGTCATAATTATTAGTTTTTCTACTAAGAATTATTAAAATTTCAAACGCATCTATAATAGGAAGTTCTGTTTTAGGACCAATATTTTTTATAGTTTCTTCATATTTGTTTTTTTCAATTAGTCCTGCTTTAAAACTTCTTTTTAAAATTGTTCTATATTCATTAAATGTATTTTTTCTTATTTCATTAAAAATCTCTATATCTTTTATACATGCATTGATACATTTTTCTCTAAAGTTTATATCATTATCACTTAAAGTATAATATAACTCTATAAATTTATCATATGTATAATGTAAATCAAAAATATTTGTATTTTTTACAAGTGCTTCGGTTAATAGTTTCTCAGCTAAAATATACTGTTTCTCATCTATAGCAACTCCAGCTAGATCTGTAAGAAAGTCTGTTGCAGATCTTACATGAAATGTAGTTTTAGTATCCGGATCATCAATTTTCGTAACAGATCTAACTACAAAACTTGATTCATCATCTTTATGAGCTACTTTTGTTTTATATGTTGATAAAATCGGTTCACTATACTCTCTAAGTTGTTCTCTCTCTTCATCCGTAAGGTATTCCCAAAATTCATCTATTTTTAAATCATTAATTAGTCCGCCATATTTTTTCTTATTTAAAAAACTAAAAAATCTCATTTTTATTACCCCCAAATCTATGTAGTTATTACTATATTAATAATTATTTATTCTACTCTCGTAGTTAGATCTGCAAATTTTGTTTGTTCTTTAAAGAATCTTAAATAAACTGTTCCTACTGGTCCATTTCTTTGTTTTCCAATTATCAATTCGCTTATATCTTTTTGTTCGCTGTCTTCATTATAATAATCATCTCTATATAGAAATAGTACCACGTCAGCATCTTGTTCTATAGCACCGGAATCCCTTAAGTCTGATAACATAGGTCTTCTATCGGCTCGTTGTTCTGGACCACGAGATAGCTGTGATAAAGCTATTACAGGTACATTTAATTCCCTTGCTAATCCTTTTAATGATCTTGAAATATCAGATATTTGTTGATTTCTAGATTCTCCTGAATTACTTCCTTGTATTAACTGTAAATAATCAATTAAAATCATATCAAGTTTATTTTCAGCTTTAAGTCTTCTTGCAATTGCTCGTATTTCTAATATACTAACGTTTGGCATATCTGCTATAAAAATAGGTGCTTCTGCAAGTACACTGGTAGCTCTACCTATTTTCCCCCACTCATCAGGATTTAAAAATCCTGTTCTTATTTTTTGTAGTGGAATACTTGCCTCTATTGAGATAAATCTCTGAAAAATTTGAGTATCGGACATCTCTAAACTAAATATCAATACACTTTTTTGTTGCTTTAATGCTGCTGTAGCAGCTATATTTAATGCAAATGATGTTTTTCCCATACTTGGTCTTGCAGCAATTATTACTAAATCAGAACTATGAAATCCAGAGGTCATTTGATCAAAATCTTTATATCCTGACGAGATTCCAATAACTTCTCCTTTATTTGCATATGCTTTTTCTAACCTATCAAACTCAATATCCACAAGATTTTTCATAGAGGTAATCTCTTTTTTTTCCTTTGTTTGCGATATTTTAAAAATTTTATGTTCAACTTTATCTAGCATTATATCTACTTCGTCGTAGCCTTCGTATGCCATTTCCACAATTTCTGTGCCTACATTGATAAGTCTTCTTAACATAGCTTTATCTTTTACAATTGTAGCATAATTAACTATGTTTGCAGAAGTTGGTACTATATTAAAAAAATTAAATATTTCTTCTTCTCCGCCTACTTCATCCATTTTCCCTTTTTTATTAAGTTCGTTAATTAACAAAACAGTATCTATAACATGTCCTTTATTATATAAATCAAGCATAATTTCATATATAACTTTATGCGAATTTTTATAAAAATCATCAATTTTAACAATATCTAAAATTCTTGATATTGAATCTGGATTTAATAATATTCCACCTAAAATAGATATTTCTGCTTCTATATTATTTGGTATTGTTTTAATTTTACTATCCATAAAATTTTCTCCTTATATATATTTAAGGATGACTTAAAATTGCTTGTCTGCCATTTTGGTCATCCTTTTAAATAAAGTACTTTTAGTCGCTAACTATTTTTATTTTTACTTCTGCTCTTACTTCTGCATATATTTTTACTATCACCTTATATTCACCTAAAGACTTAATATTATCTTCAGGTAATACAATTTTTTTTCTATCAATATCTATATTATGTTCTTTTGATATTATATCTGCAATTTCCCTAGAAGTAACTGACCCAAATATTTTACCATTTTTTCCTACTTTAACTGTTGTTATAATCTCTTTCGATTCAAGAATTTTTACAGTTTTATTTGCTTCTTCAATCTTTTTTTCCTCTTTTTTTTTCTCTCTTGCATCACTTTTTTTCATTTTCTCAATCTCTGCGTCTGTTGCTTCTACAGCTAAATTATTTTTAAACAGAAAGTTATTTGCGTATCCCTCTTTTACATTAATTATTTCACCTTTTTTTCCTACACCTTTTATATCTTCTTTTAGTATTACTTTCAATGTATTTCATCTCCTTTAGCTTTGTTTTATTGTTTGTAATTTTGCTTTTAGCATATCCAATTTGCTACTAAATGATAATTTAATATTTATAGTTTTTAATGCTTGAGTTACAAATGCTATTACAAATCCTTCACTATCATTTAGTGCTTGTTCTAATACATCTTTCGATTTTAAATTACCAATACTTCCTAATACTTTTGCTGAAAATCCCCGTACATAGTAATTTGAATCATTTATAAGTAAATATGTAATTTTTTCTAAAATTAACTCACTCTTTGTATATTCCGCTAACTCCGTTGCTTTCATTCTAACAAGATCATTATCAGAATTTAAAAAAATTAAGGTTATCTCCTCAATAATAGTATTATCTAGTTTATGAGAATTGCTTGTTATATCTTTTATTATTTGTGTTAAAGATTCTATGATTATATTATAATCACTTTCATCTTTTATCTTTAAGATGATATCCTCCTCCATGCTTCCATCCCCTAACTTTTATCCAATTTTATTATGCTATTGTATACTAAATATATCCCTTCATATATTGTCATTATATTCACTGATTCATTTATACTGTTTTTGTTTTTTATTTCTGATATCCCTACATTAATCGAATCAATACCTAATAATAACGCCTCTGATATCTCTGAATTTACGTACTTACTAAGTGTATTTAAATTAAGATTTTTACTCTCTTCTTTAAAAATCTCTTCAAGTTCTGATTTTACCGGAAAACTCCCTTTTGTCTCTCCAAAACTTAATAATGAATGATTTAAATCATGTTTAACTGCTATTCCAATTGCTAAATCTTTTATTATATTTAAAAAAATTAATAATTTATTATAATTTTTACTTGTTATTTTAAGTAAAATGTAACCTTCATTACTACATTCTTCTTTATTATAATAAATATTTTCTACTTCAAAATCAGCATTTTCTTCAACATACTCACCATTTATCTTATAATAAAAATCATTTATTGATAATGCTATTTTTTTATCATTTTTTTTATCATATTGGTCTTTTGATTTAAATATAATTTTTATTCTTGCACTACTTAAAACATGTGTATTTATCTCCCCTAGACCTTCACCTTTTATATTTATATATCCTTTTATATTTGCTTTATTTTTATTTTGAAGTAAGTATTTTATACCATTTTTTTTATATTGTGAACCGGATGTTGCTGCTAATATTACACTGCAATTTAGATCTGAGTTATTTAGAAGTTTTCCAATGAAAATAAGCCCATATAAAGCTACAGCATTGCTAATATTTGGTGCAATTGCATTTTTTAAAGTTAATTCAGTTTTATTATTTTCTTTATGCGGGAAATCTAGTCCTGCACTTATAATTATCTCCTTATTTGATTTATTATTATTTCCTATTTTTCCAATTACATTACCCTCTTTATCGATTATAGAATTAATAATATTATTATTTTCAAATAACTCCTGAATATATTTTGCCTTTATAATAGATTCTTTATTTGTATTAAATATTTTTAATATTTGCAATATAGAATCTAATGCATTCTCCTCAAAATTTTCTACAACTTCTTTCATATTATTCTCCCAATTTCATATTATTATAATGAGTAACTTTATTACGTCCTCTCTCTTTTGATTTATATAATGCTTGGTCAGCTCTATCAATAATATTATCTTTTGTAATTTCCTCAGAATCTGCTTCATCTGGATTATATGTATAGCATCCTAAACTTATTGTAACTTTTAAAATTTTACTATGATATTGTAATTCTAAAGATTCTATCGCTTTTCTAAGATTCTCTCCTACTTTAATTGATCCTTTTTCATCTGTTTCAGGTAAAATTACTGAAAACTCCTCACCACCATATCTAGCTGCTACATCACTTTTCCTAATATATTCTTTTATAGCTTTTGCAACTTTTTTAAGCACTTCATCTCCAGTTTGATGTCCGTATGTATCATTAAATTTTTTAAAATGGTCAATATCTAGCATTATTAAAGATAATTTACGTTTATAACGTTTTGTTCTTTCTAATTCCTCTTCTAATCTTGTTTGAAAGTATCTATGTAAAAATAATTTCGTCATACCATCTGTAATTGCTAAGTTGTATAATTTTGCATTATATAGTGATATTGCAATTTGATTAGCTAATGTATTATATACTTCAACATTATCCTCTCTATAACCTTCATCGGAGTATCTCATTCCTAATAATATAATTCCTAAAACTTCTTCATTTGCTACTAGAGGTATAAATAATTCTGATTTTAATTCTTTTACCAATGCTTGATTTTCTTTTAAAAATTCAAATATATAAGTTAACATTTCACTTTCACGAAGATTACTTATAATTTTAACGTTACTGTCTTTTTTTAATACTTCTAAAAACTCTTCTTTTATTTTTAAAGATTTATTAATATCGTCTTGTTTATATTCACCTCTAGCTGCTTTTATATATAAAGCTTCTGAATCACGATCATATGTCATTATACAACCTTTCATTGCCTGAGCTACCTCTGTATACATATCTATAGAGCTTTTATATATTTCCTCAATATCTAGTGTAGATGTAACCATTTTTGCAGCGTTATTCAAAGTTAAAAGGTCATATACTTTTTCAGTTAGTTCTTTATTTTGCTCCTCAATAAAATTATTTTTTATTGCATTTTCAAGTATTATTTCAATTTGCCCACCAAGTGTTTCGAAGAATTCCATTTCCCCGTCACCATAATTACCATAAGTTTTCTCGCCCATAAATATTAAATAATATATATCTTCAAGTCCAATTTCATCAGTTATTAAAAAACTCATTACATATCCATCATCAAATTCTTTTACTATGTCACTTAATTTAGTAAAGTTTTGTAATTGTTTAATTTTTGAAACTTTATGAGTTTTAAAATACTCCCACATCTCTTTATCATCATCAACATGAATAGTTATATTTGGTATTTCACTCATATTTTGTAGTTCAAATATTTTTAAAGTATCCCCGTATCTTTCTAATGAAAAACCTCGTTTTATAGAGTTTACCTCAAGCATCATATCCATTATAAGTCTTTTTAATATATTTAAATTTTTCTCTTTAGCAAGTGTTTTTGCCATTTGATTTATTGCTAAAAATTTAAAGTTTTTTTCATCAACAATTCTTTCAATTTCCTCTTTTTCTGTGGATATATTTTCAATATTTTCTTTTTCTATTTCAAGTTCTTGCTGCACTTCTGTAAATTTAGAATTTAATATATTATACTTAGTTAATAAGTGTACCATTATTAAAAGTAAAGATAAAATTAATGTTATGCTTATTATTATTAATATCATTTTTCACACGTCATATAAAAAAATTTATACGACTCCCTCCCTTTCTCTATTCTGCATCTAACTACTATTATTTACTTCTCTACTTTTTTAGTTTTATAAAAAAACTACATATAATTTCGCAATTTCAGCAAGCTCATGGCACTTATTGTGTAAATTATCCAAAAAGTAATCCTCATAAAAACTTTTTGCTATTTTTTTTGCTGTTTTAGATATTCTTTCGTCTATATTTGTTGCTATACTTACTATTATAGATATATTATCGGCATCTAGTAGTTCATCAATAATAAGTAAAGCCATTTTTTTAATCATCCACCATTCTGTTTCGTCTTTTAATAAATTTTCTAAACATTGTTTTACATCTTGATCGCTATAAGTAGCCAATATCATTATCGCTTTTCCTCTATATTCCCGTTTATTATTTTTATTGTTTACATATTTAATTATAGATTTTTTTATTTTATCTGCTTTAAAATTCTTTAAACCTTCCAATGCAAGCTCAATCATGGTTTCATTACTCATTACGTTATCTATTATATCTATGAGAATAGATATAATTCTTTTATCGTTAAAATTAATTATTGCTTTTAATGATTCTGGCATAAGTTTATTTCTTGCATCATCATCATTTACAAGTATTTCAAGAACGTCTTTATCACCTAATTTTGATAAAGATAAGATTGTAACTTTTTTTGTTTCTATTTCATCTTTTTTTAACATTTCTTTTAAAAAAGGTAAAGCTTTTTTATTTTCCAATTCGCCAAGTTCATTAATTAATGTTCTTGATACACGTGCATCTCCTTCATTTACCAATATATCTATTAAAAAATCTGATTCAGATTTTATTTTATTCTCACCTATTAACATAATAGCTACTTTTCTTAATAACCACCATTCTTCTTTATTAGAGATTATCTCTTTAATTCTATCCACAACATCTTCTTCAACTGCTAAACTCCCGAAAGAAAATAAAACTTTAACTTTTATCTCCCTATCAATATCATCATTTAATGTATTTAACAAAAAATTCTTTTTGTTTGGAAAATCCATTTTTTCAAAAGCTTCAAGTATTTTAAGTTTTATAGATTTTTTTTCAGTTTTATGATACAGATCTTGTAATAAGCACTCCTCGTTTTCCAATTCTAGATCAGATATTGCTTTAATTATAATATTAAGTATTTTTTCATCTTCCGTTTTATTTATTAAATTTTTTATTAGTTTTTCTGACTTTTCTTTAGTTAAAAATGATAAGATATTAAGTGTCTCTGTTTCATTAATATTTTCTATGTACACAGGTAGTGATTGCATTCTTTTTATAGCATACCTAACCAATTCTTTTATCTCAGAATCTTTATCAGAATAAAATTTAAGAAGCATTTTTAAACTAGCAACATTATCTATTATTAATAAAGTATTAATAATCTCTTTTTTTATTGCTTTTGAAGGATGATTTATAAATTGATCAAATTCACTTATGTAATCGTAGGCCCCTAATTTACCAATACTTTTAATTATAATCTCTATAACATCATCATCTTCTTCGCTAATTAATGGTATAAAATTACTTAAATATTTTCTACTTCCAATTAATGTAAGAGCTAATATTCCGTTAATTCTAAGTGATGGTTCATTTTTTTTATTTTTAACTATTTTTTCAAGTTCTGGTATAGCTAATTTACTTTTTATTTTTCCTAAAAATTGTACTGCTTCTATTTTAGATTTTAAGTTCTCGCTATTATTTAGATTTTCAAGATAAAGATATTCGTAATGTTTTCCCATTTTATCACTTCCTTATCATCTTATTTCTATTATTTCCCCTCCAAAAAAGTTTATAACTTTTGCAACATTACTATCTACAGAATTAGAATTTTTTTTCTCATTGTATATCTCATATTTAATATCTATACTAGAATTATACATATCATTAACTATATTTACTAAAATATTTCCATTTTCCTTTTTTTCCATTAAATTTTTATGATATTTATTTTCATCTGGAAAAGCTATATATAAAATATTATTTTCAAGTTTCAAAGGAAAAGCTTGTACTAAAAAAGCAAGTAAAGATATTTTACTCTTTCCTGATTCTTCTATTATTTTTTTCCAGTCTTTTTTTATTTGATCAAAGTCTATACTGTTTTTTAATTCCAAATTATTTATTGGTTCATTTCCATTTTCAATATTATTATATCCCTTTTTTTCTACATAAACTTCTTTAATAATTACATTTTTTCCTTTAGTTTTATTTAAAATTTCATTAATTTTAGAAATAATAACATACGAAAGTAATCGTTTGTCATCTTCTGTTTTAAATTTAAATATTGTTTCGTAAATAATATCTACTATTTTTATACTATCTTTCATCTCAAAAAAGTCATTTAAAATTAAACTTTGATTCACTATATAATTAGAAAAGTCTCTAAAAAAATCCTCTAAACTAATTCCTTCTTGCCATAATAAGTCAAGAAATTTTATAGAATTTTCAAGTTTATCTTCTTTTAATATCTTTATAAATTCTTTTATTTTCTCTATTTTTACTGTTCCAAGAAGATCTAATGTTTTATCATAGTTAATCTCTTCTCCAAAGTATGCGGAAGCTATTTTTTCGAATATTGATATTGAATCTCTTACACTTCCACCTGATTTTTCATATATTAATTTTAAGCTATCTTCATCAATTTTTATATTTTCTAATTCAGATATTTTTAACAATCTTGATTTAATCGCATCATAAGCTACAGGTAAAAAATCATATCGTTGGCATCTTGATATAATTGTATCTAAAATTTTATCTATCTCTGTAGTGGCCAGTACAAATACAATATGTGCCGGTGGTTCTTCAAGTGTTTTAAGCAGTGCATTAAATGCTTCTTTTGTAAGCATATGCACTTCGTCAATTATAAATATTTTTTTTATTCCTACTACTGGTTTATAGTTTATTTTATCTTTTAAATCTCTAATCTCATCAATACCACGATTAGAAGCTGCGTCTATCTCTATCATATCAATGAAATTTCCCTTATCTATAGCAAGACAATTCTCGCATTTATTACAAGGGTTATCTGTAATGCCTGTTTTACAATTTAAACCTTTTGCAATTAAACGAGCTGTAGTTGTTTTTCCTACACCACGTGGTCCATTAAACAAATATGCGTGTGAAACTTTATTATTTTTTAGAGCATTTTTTATAGCTCTTAATATATGATCTTCTCCACACATTTCCTCAAAAGATTTTGGTCTATATTTTCTATACAAACTAAGATACATATGTTTACTCACCTTTATATTCTTATTTTATTCCAATCCGTATATACCTATTTTTGCTCTAAGGGTATTTCTAGTAATTCCTAATATTTCAGCAGTTTCTACTTTTTTACCATTTGTTGATTCTAATACTTGTCTTATTAATTCTCTCTCCACTCTATATATTATATTTCCGAAATAATTTTGTTTATTATTCGTATTTAATATATCTATTTCACCTTCTATCCAATCAGCTAGTACCCAATCCTGTAGATTACCTTGCCGTTTAGATATCTTTTGTCCTACTATATTTGCTGGTAAATCTTCTACTACAATACTATTACCTCTACAAACAACTACTGCACTTTTTACTGCATTTCTAAGCTCTCTCACATTTCCTGGCCAATCATATTTTACCATTTTATTTAATGCTGGCTTTGAAAATCCTTTTATGTTTTTCCCAATCTCTTCACTATATTGTTTTATAAAATAATCAATTAAAAGTACAATATCCTCTTTACGATCTCTTAAAGGTGGAACTTCAATCTCCACAACTTTTAATTTATGATACAGTTCATCACGAAATTTTCCTTCAGCTATCATCTCCTCTAAATCATGACTTGCCGTTGCGATAACATTAAAATTTAACTGAATCGGTTTTTCGCCACCAATTCTATAAAAATAACCCTCTTGTAATGTTTTAAGTAGCTTAGCTTGAAGAGACAATTCCAATTCATCTATCTCCTCGAATAATATAGTACCACCAATAGCTTCTTCCAATTTACCTATTTTTGGTATATTTCCATCAGAAAAAGGAGCTTTTTCATATCCAAAAAGCTCTCTTTCCATATTTTCAAATGTAATTCCTGAACAATTAAATACAGTAAATGATTTTTCCCCTCTATTACTGATTTTATGTATTGATTTTGCAATAAGTTCTTTACCTGTTCCGCTTTCACCTTTTACTAATACCGATACATCGCTAGCTGCAACTCTACCTATTAGTTTGTAAATTTCAAGCATTTGAGACGTTGCTCCTATAATCTCTTCCTCTTTTTCAAACTGACTATCTTTAGAATCAAATTTTTCTGCTTTCATTTTTTGTGACTTTATTGCTTTATCAATTAACTTAACAATATTATCATTTTCTACAGGTTTAAGTACATAGTCATAAGCACCTAATTTTATTATTCCAGCAACAAATTTTAAAGTTACATTTTCCCCAATTACAATTATAATAGTTTTTTTCTTAATATCATTTAATTCTAACATTATTTTCTCTAATTCATTAAAAGGGGCAATACTTTCATCTATTAGTATTACATTATATTTCCCTGTTTTTCCCTCTTCTACAAGAGATTTTTTTGTATCTACAAATTTTAAATCTAAAAGTATTTTATCTTTATTCTCTTTTTTTAATTCAATTTTTGTCCCAGTATCTAAATATGCACCTAATATTTTCATAAAATAATACACCCTACCTTTTTAATTCGAATTTTAAAGTTAATCTAACTTCCCCAGATATTTTCACACCGCTATTGTTTACAACATGGATTTTCCAAAACTTAGATGCTCTTTCCGCTTCTATATCTAAAATATCATATCCACTTCTTTTCTCAATTCTCGAATTTAAAACTGTCCCGTCTTCTTTTACTTGCATAAGTAAAACAACATTCCCTTGCCAACCTCTTTTTTCTGCCTCTGATGGATATTTAGGTAGTATATTTTTTTCATTCCATCTTACTTCACCTTTACCTGCTACAAGCTGCAGTTCTACTTCACTAGGTACATTTATATCTCCAATACTTTTTCCACTACCATCTGTATCTGTATTTATTTTTATTTCTATTTTTTCATCTTTTATTTCATTTTTTAATTCTGGTGCAAAGAGCTCTTTCTCTACAAAATCAAGTTTTTCATCAGTTTCAATCAGTTCTATGTTTTCACCCTTAAATTCATTATCTATATCTTTTTTAATTACAGTTAAATTTTTATTTGATGGTCTATCTATAATAATTCTCTCTTCCGATCTTACTTGTATATCAATTTTTGGAACTTCAATTTTGGGTAACTGATCGTTTGTTATTATTGTTTGTCCTTTTGGAACAAGTTTAGGTTTCTCTTGCTTTACAGGACTTTCTCCCTGTTTATTGCTTACAACTTTTTTCTCCTCTTGTGATTTTTTTACATCTTTTATCTGTTTATTTTGCGATTGAGGTTTTTGATACTCTATTAATTTTACAGTTATGGCCTCTTCCTCTTTTTTTATCTCGATTTTTTTATACATATTTGGTAAAAAGACATATAAAATTATATGTAATACCATTGATATAATTAAAAAAAGAGTCATCATTTTATTTTCTTTTTCCACAAAACACACCTACTTTTCGTTTGATTCTACTGCTAAATTTAGCTCTCTAGCTCCTACATTTTTTGATTTAGTCATAACTTCAACAACTAATCCGTAATCCAAATTTTTATCTGCCTTAATTACAATGTTTTTTGTGTTATTTTTTTCAATTGCCTTATACATCTCATTTTCAAAATTTCCAATTGTTACTTTTGTTTTATTAATAAAAATATTTGATTTTTCATCTATAGAAACCGTTATATCTCTCACTTTTATATTTTCACTTGTTGTTACTTCTGGTAAATTAATGTTAATTCCTGTGGCAATATCTACAAAAGTTGTACTTACCATGAAAAATATTAATAGTAGAAATACAACGTCTATTAGCGGCGTTAATTCCAATATTAAAGGTCCGCTAGTTCTTCTTTCAATTTTTCTTATTTTCAATTAATTCACCTACTTATCCAATTCGTTTAAAAATTCTGATGCTGCTCTTTCCATCTCATTTACTGTTTTATCTATTTTATTGTTAAAGAAATTATACATTATAAAAGCCGGTATTGCAACAACTAATCCTGCAACAGTAGTTATTAGTGCTTCTGATATTCCCCCTGCTAATACTTGTGGATCTCCAACACCTTTTGACGCAATTGCGTTAAATGCTTTAATCATTCCAGTTACTGTTCCTAATAATCCAAGTAGCGGACTAACTTGTGCTGTGATTCCTAGTAACCACATAAATCTCTCTAAAGCCGGTATTTGTGACAAAGCAACTTCTCTTACTTTTTCTTCCAATTTGTTTCTATCACCATTTACGGGATCGTATGAATCTAAAATTCCCTCTAATACTTTTGCTACTGAATTATCATAACTCACACAGATTTTTTTAGCACTATTTATATCTCCATGACGAATTAGTTCTAACAATTCATATTTTAATTTTTCATTATCTCCTCTTTCAACTGTAAAAAAATAATATAATCTTTCTAACACAACTGCTAATCCTATTACAGATAATGCAATTATAAAATACATTAATGGTCCACCTTGCGAAATAATTTCTTTCATCTATTTTCCTCCTAATATTATTAATATTTAATTTTAAGTTCCACAACATATTTTCTGTCTGATAATGGATAGTTTGTTTTATAATCTTTATTTTCTCCTAAAATATTTTCTATATTAAATCCTACTGTTACAGTTTCGCTAAGTCTATATGTATTGTACCAACTTAAAATATTATAATTTTCAATCTCTTTTCTATTTGTATTTACTACAGACTTACTTATTTTATACTCTGAGTTAAACATATTTGAATAAAATCTATCATTTAATTTTGTTTCAAATCTGTTTTTTGAGTATATAAAATCAACATCTATAGTATTTTTAGGGCTAAAACCTACATCTTTTAAAGTACTAAAGATATATTTCATATTTGTCTTAAAATCTCCATATTCTGCATACGCTTTAGCAGTTAATTCCATCCAGTTAAGAGTTTCAAAGTGATTAGTTATACCAATTATCGAATCTCCATTTATAAATAACTGTGTTTCATCTAAAGGATTACGAAGCTCAGAGAAAACAAGTTTGTTTTTTACATACTTATGTGTTGCACCAATTGATAGCATGTAGTTTTCTTGCATGTAAACTCCTTCTATTCCTAAGTCAAATTGATCTTCATTATTTAAATCACCTGTTGCAATAATATCATCATCATATATAAAACTATTTAATATAGTTTTATAATCTTTATTCATTGTATTTTTTTCAACTATAATAGATGCTTCAAAGTTATCAGTTAATCTTTTTGTACCTTTTAATTTAGCAAAATAATTTACTTCATCATCCATAGTTTCTTTTTTAGCAGATTCAATCCCACCGCTTACATAGAATTGTAAATCTTTATTCTCTTTTAATTTAATATTATTATTTAATATAAATCTTAAATACTCATTTTTAACATCATATAAATTTCCATCTTTATCTAAAAATCTTTTACTTTTTCTTGATTCATTTTTATAATTTAAATTAAAATCTAAAATATTATCTGTTTTTGATATGTTATATATGTCTTCGTATCTTAATGTTAGTCCAAATTCATCTGAGTTATATTCACGATATATATCTGAATCCATCCCTTTATGGTAAAATTCTCCACCTATTAAGAAACTACTATCCCCCTCTGTATAAAGTTTATACATTGTATTTAGCTCTGTTTCTCTAGATTCTCTATCACTAAATGTATTCATATTTTTTTGTCCCGCGATCTCCTTATCTGTAATTGTATGTGATGCACTAATATCAAAATTTTTGTACCATAATTTTCCAAAATAGTTATCTATCTTCACATTACTATTATCTCTATACTTCCCATTAATATCTCTTCCTAAATGTAAGTAATACGATATATCATTTTCAGTTTTAGAATAATCTACAATATATTTAAATGCATCGATATTTTTATACCCACCAGAGCTAAATATTACGTAATTATCATTTGGCACACTACTTATTTCTTTACTATCTGCAACAACATTTTTTGTAGAGTATATAGTGATGTTATACGTCATATCATCTGTTCTAACAATATTTTCTACTTTAATATCATCTATTATAAAATCATCTTCAATTTCATCATAAAAATCAATTTTATCTAAATTAATAGATACATCTTCTTTATTACCAATATCTCCAATTGTAATCTCTTTTTTGTCTCTAATATTAATATCTCTTTCCCATTTATCTTCTCCAACAATCTCTTTCTCTCTAATATTGTATTCTTCCCCACATATTGCTATACTGCTTACAATAATTAAAAAAACCAATAATTTTTTCACTGAATGGACACCTCCGTATTTATTTAAAATATTTTTCATATTCTTTTGCTAAATTTCCGTTTAAAGTTTTTAATTCATTATAATATTTTCTACCATCTTCGATTTTATCTTTATTAATATAGTAAACAGTTAATCTTTCAAGAACAACTTCTCTATAAATACTATCTTTTGCATTTTCGTAAAAGAAAATGTAGTTTTCAACAGCTTTTTCTTCGTCTTTTTCTTTCTCGTGTGCCTCTGACATTTTTATCAGTGCAATATCATATACATCACTTTCTTCGTAGAAATATCTTATTCTTCTGTATCTTAATATTGCTTGAGTATAATCACCTTTTAGATCGTATATCATACCAATTTTTAATAAAGCATTATCTACATACTCACTGGATTTGTAGTTTTCCATTAGTTTCTCAAATATCTCTTGTGATTTTTCATAGTCTTTTTGATTATAATAATAATCTCCTAAATAATATGTGGCTTTATCTCCAACATCTTTATCATTTTCAATCATTTTAAAATTATTTACTGCTTCCTCTTCGTTTCCAAGATTAAGATTTGAAATTCCAAGCCACAAAACTTTTAGACTACTATCATCCATTTTTTCTACCCATTCCATCGCTTCTTTATACTTATATTGTGATGCGTATATTTGCATAATTGTCTCTATAATTTTCTGTTTAGCACTATTTTCATTAGTAAGTTCAAGTAATTTTTCATATTCTTTCACCGCATCACTAAGATTATTTTTTATGTAATGTATATTAGCTAAGAAATATATCATATCACGATGATATTCATTATCCTTATACGTCTTAAAGAAAAGATTAATGTAATTAAGTGCAGCATCATATTTTTTTAAATTATAATTAATATTTATAAGCCAGTAAAAACTTCTTTTTCTATAAGTAGAGTTCGGAAAATCAATTACAACTTTTTCGTAAAATTCTTTTGATTTTTCAAATTTAGATTGGTTATAAAAAACTTCCGCAATCATAAAATAAGCAAAATCTTTTTTAGGTTGATATAGTGATAATTTTTCGTAATCCCAAATTGCTTTTTCATATTCACCTATTTTAAAATATCCCATTGCTTTTTTCTCAATTACATCATATTTATATGTTTCATATTCGTTTTTTACATATATTTCACCGTATTTCACAGTATTTCTATAGTTAGCTGTGATATAACTTACATCCACTAATCCATAATAAGCTTTTTCCATATACTCTTTATTTTCCATATCTATTATATTATTATATTCTTTTATTGCACTTTCATAGTCTTTTAACTTAACAAAAACTTCTGCTTTTAAGAAAATATTTTCAGGAGTTTTTTCAGCTTTTTGTAAATATTTCGATGCATCACTATATTTTTCTGTTTTAAGAAGAAGAGCGATTAAGTTATTTAATATTATCCCGTCATCTTTATATGTTAAATATTCCTTATAAATTGCTTCTGCTTTTACAAACTGATTTCCATCAAAATATGCATTACCAACCATATTATATATATTTCTTTTATATTCTTCATCTAAAGCAAAACTTTTTTTATACTCAATATAATATTTTTCTATAAGTTTATGTTCTTTTTTATTATACGATATTACAATTAATCTATATATATCTTTAATATTTTTATCTTGTTCATAAAGTTTATTATAATATTTTTCTGATATATTATACTCTTTTTCTATAAATGATGAATCTCCTAGAATTGTATATATATCTTTTTTATAATCTTCTTTTAAGCTTAGTTTATCTACATCTTTAAACTCTGTAAGAATTTTTTTATAGTCTTTATTCTTATACAATAGGAAAGTATGATAATAATAATATTCATCATTATATTTTGAATTTTTAAGTTTTGGCGAGATTGTAAGCCCTTCTTTTATTTTATTTTGTTTTATAAGTGAAATCAGTAATTTGTAATTTACATATTCATCCTCTTCAATATTCAACGCTTTTTTATAGAGTTTTTCAGCTTCACTATATTTCTCTTTATCGTATTTATAGTCTGCTGTAATGATTAACCCTTTATTATAATATTCTGTTTTACTTAATTTTTCTAAATAACTATCTACAGCATTTTCATTATTTTTTTCCAAATAATCTTTAAATATATTAAATAAAGTTATATTGTAATATTGACTTTCAAAATATTCATTTTCAATAATTTGGTAATATTTAAGTGCATTTTTTCTATCTTTTAATTCTGTATAGTTATCTGCTAAAATATAGTGTACTGTTGCATAATTATCAGCATCATTATCACTTTTTTCATTTTTAAATAGGTATTCTTCTAAATATGCAGCTGATTTCATATATTCTTTATTATAGTATGCAATAATTCCCAATTTTAAATTTACACTAGTATAATATTCGTTATCTTTTTTAAATAACCTAGAGTAAAATCTCTCTGCATCATAATAATTTTTATTTTTATAATATTCATTTCCTATGATAAAAATAAGTTTATCTTTTAACGGCAGATTATCCGATATACTTTTTTCATATTTTTCTGCTTTTATTAAATCATCTTTTTTTATCTGTATAAGAGATAAATAGTAATTAGCTTCATTTTTAAATGAAGAGTTTGTTAGTTTATTAAAAGTTACCTCTGACATATGGTAATTTTCTGTAATATAATAGTTTGTTGCCAGTAAATTTAATGCAGTTTCATTTAATTTAGAATTTGGATATTTTTTTACAAATGTTTCCAATTCTAAAACTGCTTCTCTATGTAGACGGTCTTTGTACAATTTGTATATATATTGCATATCTTTCACATCGTCAGCATAAATAAAATTTATTGTTAAAAATAATAAAACTAGTAAAATCGACTTTTTTTTCAAGATTATATCCCCCTTTTTTATTATAATTCTACACTAATTATATCATATATACTATAAAATTTCAATTTTTACTTAAACCAAATTAATTAAATTTTTTTAACTATTTTAAAATTATAAATATTAAAAAAAATTTAAAATGAAATTTTAATTTTTTTATTATTTTATATTATTATTTTTAAAGTTATATTAATATTTTAATAATAAAAAACTTGTGTAGATAATTTTACACAAGTTTTAATGATACCTATTTTTTACTAAATATTTTATCTAAGAATAATCCTGTATGTGATTTTTTATTTTTAGAAACTTCTAGAGGTGTTCCAGTTGCCATTATTTTACCACCTTTTTCTCCCCCTTCAGGCCCTATATCTATTATATAATCAGATGATTTTATTACATCTAAATTATGTTCAATAACAACAACTGTATTTCCTTTATCTACAAGTCTTTCTAATACGTCTATTAATTTTCTAACATCTTCAAAATGTAATCCTGTTGTTGGTTCATCTAAAATATATATTGTTTTACCTCTTGAATACTTTGATAGCTCACTTGCTAATTTAATACGTTGTGCTTCACCACCAGATAGAGTTGTTGCAGGTTGACCCAGTTTAATATAATCAAGTCCTACATCCATTAAAACACTTAATTTTCTCTCTAATGTTGGGATATTTTTAAAAAATTCATATGCAGCTTCTACACTCATCTCCAATACATCATGAATATTTTTATCTTTATAATATACATCTAGCGTTTCACGATTATATCTTTTACCTTTACACACTTCACATTTTACATACACATCTGGTAAAAAGTTCATCTCTATTTTTATAATTCCAGCACCACCACAAGCTTCACAACGTCCACCTTTCACATTAAAACTAAATCTACTTTTTGAAAATCCTCTTATTTTAGAGTCTTTTGTCTCTGAAAATATATCTCTTATATCATCAAATATTTTAGTATAAGTAGCAGTATTTGATCTTGGAGTTCTCCCTATTGGTGATTGATTTATATCTATTACCTTCTCTAGTTCCTCTAGTCCGGTTATCTCTTTATACTCTAGCGGATACATTTTACCTTTATTTAATTTATTAAATAATGCTGGAAAAAGTGTTTGATTTATAAGTGTACTTTTACCAGAACCAGATACTCCTGTTATTGTTGTAAATACCCCTAAAGGGATATCTACAGTTATATTTTTAAGATTATTTCCTTTTGCATTTCTTAATGTAATTTTTTTATTCCAAATTCTTGTTTCTTTTTTTGATTCAATCTTTATATCCTTATTTAAGTATCTACCTGTTAGAGAATTTGGATTATTTTTTATATCATCAGGTGTCCCTATTGCAACTATTTCACCGCCATGTTCCCCAGCACCAGGTCCAATATCTATTATATAATCAGACTCTTCCATGGTTTCTTCATCATGTTCTACAATAATAAGAGTATTTCCAAGCTCTTTTAGTTTTTTTAGTGCTTTTATTAATTTTTGATTATCACGCTGATGAAGTCCTATACTCGGTTCATCTAAAACATAAATTACCCCTGTTAATCCAGAACCGATCTGAGTTGCTAATCTTATTCTTTGGGATTCACCACCAGACAGTGTTTTTGTAAGTCTTGCTAAGTTTAAATAATCAAGTCCTACATTTACAAGAAAACTTAGTCTTTCTATAATCTCTTTTAATATTTCCTTTGCAATTTTTGCATCTTTTTCAGATAATTTTATGTTTTTAAAAAATTCTATTGCACAATTTATATTCATCTCTGTAATATCAATTATACTTTTATCGTTAACTGTTACAGAAAGTACTTCTTTTTTTAATTTTTTCCCATTACAAGCTTTACACTTTGTTTCAATCATGTATTTACTCTCAATCTCCTCTTTCATTGAGTCTGAGTTTGTCTCGTAATATCTTCGTTCTAAATTCTTTATTATCCCTTCATAATCTTTTTGTCCTGTATAATTAAAGTCTAAACCTATATATTCCATATTAAATTTTTCGCCTTTTGTACCATGTAATATTATATCTTTTTTCTTAGATGATATATCTTTGTAAGGTATGTCTAAAGAGATATCATATGCTTCAGCCATTGATACAAAATGGCTCCAAGACCACCCTTTTTTTGTACTTGCTCCAGGAATATATATAGCTCCGTCATTTATACTTTTATCTTCATCAATAACTAACTTATTTTCATCAACCTCTAATTTCATACCAATTCCATTACAGTGTGGACATGCTCCATATGGTGCATTAAATGAAAATAATCTAGGGGATATTTCAGGCAAACTTATTTCGCAATTTAAACATGCAAAATTTTCACTAAATAGATAATCTTTCTCGTTAATATTAATTACAACATTTCCTTCAGATAAATTAGTTGCCATCTCAACAGCTTCTGTAAATCTTTCTAAAAATTCTTTATCATCTTTTTTTAATATAATTCTATCTATTACAACTTCAATATTATGTTTTTTATTTTTATCTAAACTTATATCCTCTTCAATATAAAGAATTTCACCATTAACTCTTGCTCTAACATAACCTTTTTTTTGTAAATTTAGAAATAAATTTTTATGTTCCCCTTTTTTATCTCTAATCACTGGTGCCATAACTATTAATTTATCTTTTTCATTATTGCCCTCTATTACACTATCAACAATCTCTTGTACACTTTGCTTAAGTACAGGTTCACCACATTTGTGACAATGGGGTTTTCCAGTATGTGCAAATAATAATCTCATATAATCATATATTTCAGTAACTGTGCCTACTGTGGAACGTGGATTTTGATTAGTACTTTTTTGTTCAATAGATATCGCAGGTGATAGACCATCTATACTATCTACATCTGGTTTTGTCATCTGACCTATAAATTGTCTTGCATAAGCAGATAAGCTCTCTACATAACGTCTTTGCCCTTCAGAGTAAATAGTATCAAATGCAAGTGATGACTTTCCCGAACCTGATACACCTGTTATTACAACCATATTATTTTTCGGTATGTTTAAATCTATATTTTTTAGATTATGTTCCCTAGCACCTTTTATTATAATCTCATCCATGACTACATCTCCATTTCTTTACCATTTTTATAAACTTTTAAACTATTTTATCATATTTATTATAATTCTTCAACTTATTTTATCTATTTCAAAAAAATAAAAAGTCGGAAAAATTATTTTCCCGACTTTTTCTTATCTTTTTAAATTACTATTCTTCGTCAGTCTCTAAAGCTTCTGTTACTTCTTCAATTGCTTCTTCAACAACTTCTTCCACTTCTGCTAATGCGTTTTCTATTACTTCTTCTGCTGTTTCTTCTACTGCATTTTCTAATACTTCTTCTGCTATTTCTTCTACTGCATTTTCTAATACTTCTTCTGCTATTTCTTCTACTGCATTTTCTTCTACTGCATTTTCTTCTACTGCATTTTCTTCTACTGCATTTTCTAATACTTCTTTAACTATTTCTTTATCTTCTGCTACAATCTCTTCTGCTTCATCAATAGCAGCATCAAAATCTTCAGCTAATTCTTCTTTATTAGCTTCTACTTTTTCAGTAGCAACTTTTGTTGTTTTTTCAATTAATCCATCTTTTTTTCCGCAACCTACCACAGCTAAACCTAATATTAAAACTAAAGCTATTGTAAGAATACTAATTTTTTTTGACATAAATAATCCATCCTTTCAAAATTTAAAATTTATTTAATTATATAAAACATATAATTTTCAATGTTTTTCATATGTTATGATATCACTGTATTATGATTTTGTCAATGTTTTTTTTATGTAATAAATATAATTATCTATTTTTATATTTTTTTTTACTAAACAATCTTATATTATTATTTTTTTTCTTAAATTGGTGTATTTAAATATTTTTAATAATATTTTTATTCTACTAAAGATAAAAAAGCAAAATAAATTTTGCTTTTTTTTATTAATTATTATCTATTAATAAAAGTTTATCCCCTTGTTTTACAGGCTTTCCATCCTCTATAAGAATTTTTACTATTTTACCTGTAATTTCACTTTTAACTTCATTCATTAGTTTCATTGCTTCAACTATACATAAAGTATCTCCTTTATTAACTATATCCCCTTGTTTTACAAAAGGATCCGCTCCTGGTGATGGCGATAAGTATAATGTTCCTGTCATTGGTGAATTTACAGAAATATATTTCTCATCTGTATTTTCTTCAATTTTTACTGAACTACCTACTTTTGCTTCTTTTTTTACAATTTGTTCTACTGGTGCTACATAATTTACCTGTGGTTGTGCAACTATGGCTTGCTCTTTTGTTCCTCTTTTTAATACTACTTTTCCTGTTTTTGTTTCTAAAACAAGCTCGCCAACGCTATTTTCTTCTAGCGATTCTGCTAATTGTTTTAAAATTTCGATATTGATTCTCATATCGTCATCTCCTCCTGTAATTAAATCACCTGATGCTGGGTCGTGTCTTAATATTAAGTATTTTAGTGTCTCTTGTGGAAAAAGAGCATAACTTATATAGTCTTCTTCATTTTCAATTAACTCTTTAGGTAATTCATTTTTTATATTCTCCATAACCGGCTTTAAATAATCTGCTGGCCTTGTTTCGATTTTATCTTTTTTATCTATAAATTTATCTATAAGTAGGTTATTTATCTCACCTGGAGCTTGTCCATACATCCCTTTTATGTATTCTTTTATTTCATTTGGTACTATTTTATATCTTTCACCTAAAAGTACATTTAGTACAGCTTGTGTCCCTACAAACTGACTAGTTGGTGTAACTAATGGTGGATATCCTAAATCTTTTCTAACACGTGGAAGTTCTTCTAAAACTTCATCTAATCTATCTCTTGCATTTTGTTTATCTAATTGCGATAATAAATTTGATACCATTCCACCTGGTACTTGATGTGATAATACTTTTATATCTACTAAACCTTGATTCGGTCTTTTATATGCTTTATTTAATGCTAACTCTTCAAAACACTCTGATATAGGCACTATTTTGTTAATATCCATACCAGTATCATATATAGTGTCTTTTAAAACAGCAATTGTTGTTTCTGCTGCTGGTTGCGATGTATGAAGTGCCATTGAAGCAACTGCAGTATCTACAACGTCTGCTCCTGCTTCTATCCCTTTTAAATATGTCATAGAAGCCATTCCGCTCGTATAATGACTATGTAATTGAATCATTAATCCTGTTTCCCGTTTAAGCTCTTTCACAAGTGTATACGCATCATACGGAGTTAAAAGTCCTGCCATATCTTTTATGGCAATCGAGTTTACACCCATATCCACCATACGTTTTGCTAGTTCTATATTATACTCAAGTTTATGAATAGGACTTATCGTATAAACAATAGCGCCCTGCATATGTGCTCCTGCTTCTCTTCCTACTTCTATCACTTTTTTAATATTTCTTAAATCATTTAGTGCATCAAATGTACGTATTATATCTATTCCGCTATCCACAGATTTTTTTATAAACGAGTCAACTACATCATCTGGATAGTGCTTATATCCTACAAGATTTTGCCCTCTTACAAGCATCTGTAAAGGTGTATTTTTTACTTCCTGTTTAATTTTTCTGAGTCTTTCCCATGGATTTTCATTTAAAAATCTAAGAGAAACATCAAAAGTTGCTCCCCCCCACACTTCTAATGAATAAAAACCGGCATTATCTAATGCACTAAGTATAGGAAGCATCTCTTCAGTTTTAAGTCTTGTTGCCCACAATGATTGATGAGCATCTCTTAAAGTTGTATCTGTAATTTTTGCCAACTAATCCCACCGCCTTTTTTAACTATTTCCAATTATTCTTATATCTTTAACTCCATTTGTATTTCTAATATTATTTAACATTTCTTCAAAATTTTTACCTGTATTTTTATTTACTTGTAATGATAAAGTTGCTCTAGCGAGACCATCAATTGGTATATTCTGTATAATTGTAAGTACATTAACTCCTGTAGATGCAATTAAATCCAGTACTTTAGACAAAACACCTGGTTCATCTTTTAATAGTAAATATACATTAAATACACTATCTTTTGATTTTTCAAAAAATGGTTTAATATAATCTTTATATTTATAATACGTACTTCTACTCATACCCACTTTTTTTATAGCTTCATATTTTGATATTTTTTCCTGTTGAATAAGGTCATTTACTGCTATTACCATTTGAATTGATTTTGGTAAAATTCGTTTATCAACAATATAAAATTCCTTTTTAGTTTCTCCCATACAATCACCTTTTTGTAGCTTATTATCTTAATATTTTAGTTTTTCAAATCATTATATCACTTTTTTTTCCTTTTTTCAAGATAAATATTTTAATACTAATATACTAATTATTAAGACTATTTTT
>JAAYPW010000158.1 GCA_012519615.1 Fusobacteriota bacterium | reverse complement strand
GATGCATTCACCACGAGGCGGAAGGTTGTCTCCCAGGTCTGGCCAAGCTGGATGGTGCTGATGTTGAAATGGAGTCGTTTATCCTGCTTCCAGCCCTCAGTTTGATTGATAGTTTTAAAGGGAGGGATGTTCGGGTAGTCTCCCGTTGTGTTGTTGACCCAACCATGGATAGTAGTAGATTTGTGATCCTCGTGTTTGTAGTCGAATATAGTATACGCGGCTATGGGTGTCCCGTTCACCTCGACGTTCTGGAAGACAGTCATGTTAGTGTCAACGCTGGCCTCGTTTTTGAGTTCGCCGGCGATACGCTTGTAGATGCTAGTGAGTTGTTCGCCATCCCCGGCGTGCTCATAAAACCCACCTGTGGAATTGGCAAGTATCCGCATCGCAGTACGAATCTCTTCGTCAGGCTCAAAGGCAAATGTAATTGTATATAATGAAGTATTCTTCGCAATTGCATAATTTGACATATTTTGATTTGTTGACTCTCCATTGAGGTAATAGCTTTTAACATATTCGTTGACGTAATCGTAACTGCCATCTTCGCCCCAACCATTTTTGACTATCGGCACATCAATTTGTCCAGATGTAAGTGTGCCCCCGTCAAGGGTACCATAATATTCATAGTAGTTATGTGTAATCGTATTGCCACTCCAAGTCCAACCACGCAGGCCTATACCATGTGCTAAAGGGCTCCCATGGTGGTTCCAGTCCCCATCGGACATCAAGATGACAGCTTTCACGGCTTCGGATCGTCCCTTGCTATCGAGGTGCGAAATAGCCTCATAAAATGCCTGTCGCATATTCGTAGCACCTGATGGGATGAGACCATTTGCCTTTGACTCAAGAATAGCCTTGTTATTTGTAAGACTGACATCCCGGCGGGCAGTCGATGAAAATGAGACCAGTCCCACTCTGTCGGAGGTAGAGTTCATCTGGTTGATAAACGTAGATGCTGCGTCCTTTGCTGCCTCCATCCTTTCATTTGAAGTACCATTATCTTCCGTAATATTCCACTTCATACTCCCTGACCGATCGATCACCAACACTGCATCAATCGGATCCGGCTGCATCGCATACCCGTCTCCCTTCACCCGGATGGTGACATATGTTGTATTTGTCATATGTTCATCCGTACTGTTCACAGAAATTTTATCATTGGAGACAAAGGTCTCTACCGAGAGATACGGGTAGTTCACCCAGGTCAGCTCAATAGGTTCTCTGACGTCACCCCATGTCGCCCAAACAGTTACATTGCCCTTCGAAGAGGCCACTTTTTTCGCGTCCGGTTTGGCAAACGATCCCGGATGGAATTTGGTGGTAGCAGATCCATCGCTGGTGACGACTGAGGTCTTGTTCTGTCCCTCTACTTCCCCAAGATAGGGGATTCCGTCCGGGGTGGACTCGCCAACATTAATTATAGTATCGTTGTCGATGGTGAACGTCACTTCTTCACCGTCAACTGGGTTTCCCCTGGCATCCATCACCTTTGCCCGGAGTTCCGATGCGACGTTAGGGTTGCGATCCCGACTCGCCATTGTCTGCGGGCTTGCTGAGACGACCATCTTCACCGGCTTGGTGCTGGTGAACTCCACCTC
>JAAYPW010000157.1 GCA_012519615.1 Fusobacteriota bacterium | reverse complement strand
TTTTCATGTTCTTTGTCTATGTCATTTCCAAAAAATATAGTTCGTGTAATATCAGAAACATATCCATTATAATATGCACCAAAATCAAACAATATAAATTTATTTCTTTCTATTATCTTATTCGTTGGTTTTGCATGCGGCATTGCAGAATTAGATCCTGATGCAATTATAGTATCAAACGATCTATCATCTGCACCTTTTTTTCTCATAATATATTCTAAATTATACGCAAGTTCTTTTTCTGTAATTCCATCTTCTACATAATTCAATATCTCTGTAAAACTATCATCTGCTATTTTTACAGCTTGTTTTATATTTTCAATCTCTTTATCAGTTTTTACCATTCTCATTAATTTAATCTCGTTTAATAAACTAACAAACTCTACATTTTTAATGTTTTCTTTAAATAAATTTAATCGTGATACCGTTAAATCTAAGGATTCAATACCAATATATTTGATATTTTCTTTTTTTAAAATAGGTATTAAATCATTAATAAAATTTCCGCTTGATTCAATAATTTTATATTTTCCTTTTTCAATCTCTTTATAAGCTTGTCCGTAATATCTAAAGTCTGTAAAAAAATATCTTCTATTTTTTGTTATTAATAATAATGAATTGCTACCTGTAAAATTTGATAAATATCTTATATTATAATAATTTGTTATTAAAATTCCATCTATATTTTTTTCTACAATTAATTTTTCCAATTATTTCCCCACCTTTTTTATATTTCAAACCAAAAAATAACACCATTATCAATATTTTTAATTCCATATTTACAATTATATTCATCTAATATTTTCTTTACAATTGAAAGACCTAGACCTGTTCCACCATATTTTCTGTTTCTCGATTTATCAATTCTATAAAACGGTTGCCAAATATTTTCAAATTCTGTTTCGGAAATATTACTGCCGCTATTATATATCTCTATAATAAGTTTATCTTTTATGCTATTTACACTTACATTTATCTCTCCATTTTCAGATACATGCCTTATTGCATTACTAAGGAAATTATTTATAACTATAATTAAATTTTCATATTGCACTTCTATTTTTTTTTTATCAGAATTATAATTTGTAATTATTTTTACATTTTTTTTATTAGCTTCAATTATGTATTTTTCAACTTCACTTTTAAGAATTTCATCAAGATTTATATTCACCATCTGATATTTAGTTATTTTATTGGTTTCTAAAAATTTTAGTAAATTATCTAATAATTCCGTGAGTTTTTTCCCCTCCTCTATTATTACACTATAATAATAATCAATCTCCTCTTCCTCTACAATCCCCTCAACCATACTTTCTATATATGTATTTATAAGGGTAATTGGAGTTTTTAATTCATGGGATACACTTCCAATAAATTCTCTTTTTTCATCTGCAATTTTTTTATCCTTTTCCATATCTTCTTTTAATTTCTCGTTAGCAATCTTCAAATTTTGTATATTTGTCTCTAATGAATGTGATAGATAGTTTATATTTTTACCAAGCTCCCCAATCTCGTCTTCTGTTGTAATATTACACATTTTATCAAATGATAAATTCGCCATATTTTTAGTAACTTCATTAATGTTTTTTATTGGTTGTACTATTTTTTTAGCAAGTAAAAAAGTTATTATTACACCTATTAGAAAAGTAATAAAACCAGCAATTCCATAAAATTTTTGATATAAACGGACATTTTCTTTAATGGAAGTTTTTGATATACTTATGATTATTAGAGTATCGTCTTTGTACGTAGCAAGGTCCATTGTCTCGAAAACACCAATTGAATTTTCAATTAAAATTGATTTTCCATTTTTTAACTCTTCAAATTTAGATTCTTCTACATTTTGAAAAAAATGTCTAATTTTTTTTCTTTCATTTAGATATTTTCCATTTAGTTTCTCTTTGGTTATGAATATTTTCATATTATTTTCTTCTTCTAAGGACTCTATCTCATCTTTTGAAAAAGTATTATTTTTTATTTTTTCTAAAACTTTTTCCATATTGCGAACTAACTCATTTACATAAAATTTTTTCATATATATCTGGTTAATTGCAATATTAATAATGAAATTAAAAACAACAATTAAAGATATACTAATAAAAATCTTAAAAAATAAACTTTTTTTCAAATTTTATCCTCCTCAAATCTGTAACCATAGCCTCTAACTGTATCTATAAACTTTCCATCTAATTTTTTTCTTAGTTTTTTTATATGAGTGTCTACAGTTCTTAAATCTCCAAAATAATCAAATTCCCATACTTTTTGTAATATTTTTTCACGACTAAGAGCTATACCTTTGTTTTTTGCCATATAAGATAATAATTCATATTCTTTTGGAGCAAGTATAATTTCATTATCACAAAAATAGACTTTCCTACTTTTTTCATCTATTTTTAAATTTCCTAAATTTATTACATTTTTATCTAAATCATGTTTTTTAAATACAGCATTTATTCTAGCAAGTAAAACTCCCAAGCTAAATGGTTTTTTTATATAGTCATCTACACCTAGTTCAAATCCAAATAATTCATCACCTTCACTTCCTCTCGCAGTTAACATTATTATTGGAGTATTCTCTTTTTTCTTTATTTCTCTACATACTGTCCATCCGTCCATCTCAGGCATCATGATATCTAGTAATACTAAATCTATTTTTTCTGATTCGTATATATTTAAGCCGATTATGCCATTCTCCGCTTCAAAAACAGTATAATTATTTTTTACAAGTAAATTTTTTATCACTTTTCTTATTTTTTCTTCGTCTTCAATTATTAATATTTTTTTCATATTTATAACTCCTTAATAAAAATTATATATGTATTATCTTTTAATTATAGCATATATTTCCCTTTTATCAAAAAAATATTTATTAAATTTACATAATTTTTTATAAATACCTAAACATATAAAATTTATTTATAAATAAAAAAATTAAAATGTAATTTAATTATAGATAAAAATAGATTGGATAAAAAGTAAATGAAATTAAAATTTATCCCCTAACTATTCGATATCTTTAATTTATTGCTAAAGTATAAAATAAACAAAAAATATTCTATAATTTAACTCAATTTATTTAAATTATTTCATATTATTTAATAATATTCCTTAATGTAATTATATATTTAATTTTAATTACGTAATAAATAAAAGTAAACTCCTCTCCTTGAAAATTTGAAGTAAAGATTTTATTGATAAGTATATCATTCTTTTCTAATTACAATTATATTATAAATGCATATTAGATTAATATAATAAAATAAAAAATCCTTCTCCTATTTTAGAAGAAGGATTTATGAAGAGGTTTTTACTAATATATTCCGTTAGGGTATCCTCTCCATTTATATATATCTCTATTTCCAATAGATCTATCAATTCTTTCATCTGTTGGAGTATGACTCTTATTCACTCCAGTTAATGTCGTAAGCATATAATACGTATATCTTATGTTTTTACCAAGAGGATCATCATCGGCACCACCAGGTCCTACTGGATCCCCATACATTCCAGGATCATCCCATGTTACATCTATTAAATACCATTTATTTCCTAATAAAATATTTGACCATGCATGTCCTCCACCATTTGCTGTTCCCTCTATTGCTTTCACTCTATATCCACTCGCTCGTAACAACGCATTAAGTAGCGAAGTATATCCTTCACATACACCAGTTTTATTATTATATGCAGAAATAGCATCCTGTTTTTTTCTTTTACCATCATTTAGAGAATCATCATCATAATATAAATATTTTGCTACCCAATCATGTATTGCCTTTATTTTATCATTATCATTATTAAGACCTTCCACTATTTCAGCTGCCTTTTCCATTATTATAGGATCATCTGATTGAATAGCATCTGATGGATAATAAAATTTTCCGTCCTCATCTCTAGTATTTTCCACATAAAATTCATATGATGGATTCCAACAACTCCATGCATATATATCCCCTTCATAATTTAAATCAGCCTTTTTAATTTCAGTTTTATGTACTGTTATTTTATATTCCCCTTTTCCAAATCTTAACCATAATTTTTTACTAAAATTTCCTCTTATCCAGTAGCTTGTTTTCTCCTCTGTATCCACTTTAATTACATTTACAATAGAGTACTGTTCACTACCTGTTCCAGATTGCTTCCCTTCTAGTGTAATATATCCATCTGCTTTTATTTTTTTATATTTAGGTTTTATTATATTTATATAGTTAACTTTATACGATGTTTCCGGTGAACTACTATCTATAATATCTCCTTCTCCTAAATATCTAATATTATTGTATATAAATCCCTCTAATTCTTTAATAATTACAGTTCTTACAA
>JAAYPW010000156.1 GCA_012519615.1 Fusobacteriota bacterium | reverse complement strand
TTTCATTGTTAATTCTGTTTTTAATTTCATTTTACTTCCTCCTTAAATTTACAACGATTACTATTAACTTAATCTATTGTAAATTAATCCGAAATGTTGTAAAATATAATCAAAATATCAATTTTAATTAAATCTTACAACAAAAGGAATTATTATTAAAATGTTTAATATCATTTGTAATCGTTGTTTCTCTACAAAATTATACAATGATTGTTGTGAAGTAAAATAAGAATTTATATTTTTCCAGTATTAAGTATTATTTCATAATGCTTAATAGAAATATTTTTTATGTGAAAAAATATTAACAAAAATAATGTTAAATAATTTTAGAAAGTGTAGTTTTAGATTTTTTCTTACTTTTTTAATAAGGATTTATTTATAAAGCAAACAAACTCAAACAATAAAGTATTGCATAATCTATATTATTATTTATTTTTAACTATGCAATACTTGAAAATAAATAAAAAGTAAGAAAATTTTATTAAGTTTTTTATTCTATATATTTTTTTTTATTTGGTAAATGTAAATTATATTTTATTGATAACATTCTTCCGAAAAATATAAATAAAATCAGAAAATTGATTATATATTGCTCTCTTAATATTGAATATTTAAATAAAATCCAATAAGTCATTCCACCCATAATACAGAAAAAAGCATATATTTCTTCACGTAATATAAATGGAATTTCTTTAACAAGCATATCTCTTATTACTCCTCCTGCTATACCTGTTAAAGTTCCCATAATTGTTACAGATAATATTCCAAGATCTTTATTTAGCCCTTTTTTACAGCCAATAATCGTAAATACAGCTAGTCCAATAGCATCAAAGGTTTTTACAACATATACAAATTCTTTCATTTTATTTGCTAAAATATATGTTAATAGTGATGCTATTATTGAAAAATAGAGTGCTCTTTCATTTAAAAAAGCAGCTGGTATCTCATTTAAAAGTACATCCCGTAATATACCGCCACCTATTGCAGTGATAATACCTAGTATAACAACTCCTAAAATATCTAAATGATATTTCAATCCTTTTAATGCCCCTGATATTGCAAATGCAATAGTTCCAAAAACATCTAAAACTTCTATAAACATTTTACACCCCGGTTATTTTATGATATTCCCATCTTGCATCCTTACAAATCCATTTACTATTGTCATATATGGTTTTCCTACTAGCTTCATACCTTGAAATGGAGTATTTTTACCTTTTGAATAGAAATTTTCCTTTTCAACGATCCACTCTTTATCCATATCTACAATACTAATATTAGCTAACTTGCCAATTTTAAGTCCGCCGTCAATTTTAAATCTTTTACGTGGATTTATCGACATCATCTCTGCCATTCTATTTAAATCAATTACTCCTTTTTTAATTAAATATGTAACTACTAGTCCAACAGAAGTTTCAAGTCCTGTCATCCCAAATGGTGCACGATCATACTCAACAGATTTGTCTACTTTTGTATGTGGAGCATGGTCAGTAACGATCATATCTATTACACCACGTTTAATATATTCAAGCATTTTATCACGATTTTTTGCACTTCTAAGTGGTGGATTAACTTTTGTATTTGTACTATATGATTGTTTTTCAACCTCTTCATCTGTTAAGATAAAATGATGTGGAGTTACCTCAACAGTTACATCAACACCTCGTGATTTAGCACCTTCTATTAGGATCATACTACCTTCTGTGGAAACATGAGCAATATGTAATTTTGATTTAGTCATTTCACATAGTAGAATATCTCTACCAACCATTATCGATTCTGTCTCATCAGGTATCCCTTTCATACCAAGTTTGATTGAGTATTCCCCCTCATTCATAACCCCATCTCTTGATAAAAATTCATCTTCAGAATGTGAAATAAATGTTAAGTCAAATTTTCTTATATATTCAAATATTCTACGCATTAATAATGAATTTGTAATAGGTAATCCATCGTCAGATACGGCACAAATTCCCCCTTCGTACATTTCACCAATACAAGCTAATTCTTCCCCTTTTTCAGCTTTTGAAGCTGCTCCTATTACATGTAAATTTGCTAATTGAAGTTTATTTGCAGTACTTGTAACAAAATCAACAATTACTCTATTATCACAAACTGGATTAGTATTTGGCATTGCACCTACTCCTACAAATCCACCTGCTAATGCAGCCTTTAGTCCTGTTTCAATTGT
>JAAYPW010000155.1 GCA_012519615.1 Fusobacteriota bacterium | reverse complement strand
ATAAATTCACCTTCTTCATTTCTTAAGTCCCAAATTACTGTTATAGCATCACTTACACCAGAATATGTTTTTACGATTTTTCCATTATTTGACATTATCTCCATTTTCCAATTATATAATGCATCTGTTGATGCAATTAATCTAATTGGTTTTCTAGCTGATAACGATGCTGTGAAAGTAAAATCTGGTAAAGTTATTACATCTTTTAAACTTAGAACTTTAATTAAGCTTGGTTCACTTTCATTTTTTGATTTATCTAATGCTGTTACATTGTATTCATATAATATTCCTTCATCGATATTTAGCATATCTAAGAATTCCGTTGCAGTTAAAAGTGTAGGATTTAATCTAGATTTTCCTTTGTATACGTGATATCCTGCTAAATCTCTTTCTTTGTTTGCATCCCATTTAATTCTAATTTGATTATTTGGTAAAGATTCTCCTACTATCCCTTTTACTTTTGCTGGTGGCGTAGTGTCTGGGAATACTCTAATATTCCAGTTTAATCCACCGTTTGTATCCCACTTTTCACCTTCTGAAAAGGCAACGTTTATGTAGTTAGTCGCATCTTCAATTAGATATTCGTAATACCATGCACCATAAACTTTATCATATAACATTGGTCTATGTATAATTGGTATTTTACTATCATCCCAGTTATTTACACCAACTTTTATTTTAAGATCTTTTGGCGCTTTTAATAATCCTCTATCTTCAACATAATATATTTTAAGCATATCTCCAACTGATGGATGTTCTGGTTCCCATACACATGTATCATTTAATAGTACTCCTACAGATGTTGGTATTCCCTCTGCAACGTCTGACATATCACTTTGATTTCCTGAATAATCCCATGCAATTATTCTATAATAATACGTTTTATTCGATTCTACATTCGTATCTCTATATACTCTCTCTGTTAGTCCTCTTGCTACTAAGTTATTTGGATTTGTCCAACCAATATCTTTACTTGTGCTTCTATATATATCATAATTTTTAACATCCGGGTCTCTAGGAGCTGTCCACTCTATATAAAGCATTTTGTTTTTAGATGTAATCTCAATACTTGGTACAGGTTCTGGTTTAATAGTATCTTTTTCTATTGCAAAATGGTAGTCTTTTGCCCAGTTTTTATCATAGTTCCCTAGTTCATCAAAGAATACAAAATCTAATTGTGTTGCATAATAAGGAATTTCAACCTCTGCAACCAGATATTTAGATTCAGGATCTAACGTCATCTCTGGTGAATCACTTTCCGGAACAAGATATCTTTCATCCCAGCCATTCCAACCATATCTAAAAAATATTTTTTCTGGATTTAGTGATAAATTTGGATCTTTTCTTCTTCCACGCTCTCTTGATTTTCTTATCTCTTTACTTCTTCTTGGTGAGAAATAAACTATTGCTTTTTGTCCAGGATATAATTTTTCTGGAAATACAGATACTGTTCCCTCTGGTTTAAATCCTTTAAATATAATTTCTATTAAATTAGATTCTGATTTATCTGTTTCATTATTACTTGTATCAACTGCTGAAATCGCATAATAATATTTCTCGTTTTCTACAACTTTGCTATCTGTATAACTATTTTTTGTTGTTTCATCAATTTTATCATATGTAATACTTTCTGCTTTTTTTCTATAAACTATATATTTTGACAACTCTTTTTCCGGTGAATTATCCCAAGTAATGTTTACTGTTGTTCCGCTAGAATTAAGAGCTATATTTTTTGGTACACTCACTTTAGTTTTTTCAATTAATTCAACTTTTATCTCATTAGAATATCCAAAAACTGTTCCACTAGAATCAGCTATACCTATTTTATAATCGTATACTTTATTGGCATCAACAAAAGCATCCATATAAAAAGGCGCTGATACCTCTGCTAGTTTTTTAAAGTTTTTCTCTTTAGTTTCTTTTCTGAAAACAACATAGTTTTTTATTTTATCCACAGAATCCCATAAAAGTCTAACACCAATATTTTTTATATATGTCGCTTCTTTTATGTTTGGTCCTTTTATATCTTCTTTTATCTCCATTTCAATTTTAACTGTGTGTAGTGTTGGTCTTTGGTCGGCCCATATATGTATTTTATGTTCGCCAGATAAAAGGCTTCTTTCAATGACAACCTTTTTCTTTTTTCCCATTAACTCTCTTCCGTCCCAAGCATTTTCTGTTCCCCAGTTAAATTCTTCTTTATTTAACGCCCATTTTATATCATCGTCATCAGCATGACCGTTATCTCTTGCTGTTGCTTCTATTGATATTTTTACCTTTGCTGCATATGGTAATTTAAACGGTATTGTTTTCCATATTTCATCTAAAGTTACATTTGATGCTCTCTCCTCTATTTTCAAATCTAGTAAAGTAGTCATCCCATTTGCATAGCTTATAGTACTGAAAATAAAAATAAACAATATCAAAATCATATTATTCTTTTTAACCAATTAATATCCCCCCAATTTATTTTTTTGGTGGAAGTGACGGGAATCGAACCCGTGTCCAGAATCCACGACTTCAAAAACTTCTACAGACTTAGCTTTTAATTTAAATTTCGCCTTCTATACTCCTAAAAGCAAAGATTATAGTTAGCTAGCTTTTTAAATTTTCATTTTTAATAAAAAAGCATTATTAAAAACTATTCGACTTTATTGACACACTTTAAATTCACGTCGACTAAAATATAAAGTGCGAGCTACAACTAGGCAGCTAAAGCGTAATTATTTTCTGCATTTAAATTTATTTTTTGATTTTTTACAGGAATCACCTGATCTGCTATTTTTGACCCATTAAACCCTGTCGAAACCTTTACACTCCCGATTTGTTATCTTTATTTAAATTCCTTTAATGCTCTCTCTACATCTCTTTTTTGTGTTTTTTTTGCTAACTCTTCCCTTTTATCGTATATTTTCTTACCTTTTGCTAGTGCTATTTCAATTTTTACTAATCCATTTTTTATATAAACAGACAATGGGACAATCGTAAAACCACCTTGTGCAACTTTTCCAGATAATTTATTAATTTCTCTTCTGTGTAACAACAATTTTCTTGTACGTTTCTCGTCAATCTCATATAATTTCATATAGTCATATTTTGTTACATTCATATTAATTATTACGATCTCATTTTTCATAATTCTAACATAACTCTCTTTTATACTTACTTTACCAGCTTTTATCGATTTAACTTCACTTCCTTTTAGCTCTATTCCTGCTTCGTATTTTTCAAGTATAAAATAATCAAAATATGCTTTTTTATTAGAAGCAAGTATCATCTCTCATCTCCTTTACTGGTTTTACTTCTATTATTAAATTTTCTAAACACACCCTTACTACTATTACTCTTATTTTATTCCCTATATTATACTCTGTATTTGTTTTTTTTTCAAGTATTTTATAATTTTTTTTATCAAAAAAGTAATTTTTCTCTTCATAATTATCAATTAAAACTTCTACATAATTATCAAGTTCTAAAAAAATATTATTGTTAGATATTCCTACTATCGTAGCATTATACTCTACCCCAATTTTATCCATCATATATTCAGTTAATTTAATTTTTATACTATCATCTTCCACTTTCATAGCTTTTCTTTCAGTGCTTGAAATATGATCTGTTATATTTTCTAACTTTTTAGCAGTTTTTTTTATCCATTTTTGATCAGGATATTTTGTTGTAATTTCACCTAAAATTCTATGTGCTATTAAATCTGAATATCTTCTTATTGGTGCAGTGAAATGTGAGTAGTAATTACTTGCTAAGCCAAAATGTCCTTCATTTTTGGGACTATATCTCGCTTGTTTTAGTGACATTAATATCATCTTATTTAATACCATTTTACACTCTTTATCTTTAATATCTTCAATAATTTTTTGTATTTTCCCTGGATATATTTCATCAATATTATAAATTCTATATCCAAAAGGTGTTAAAAAATTATTTAACTCTTTCATTTTAATAATATCAGGTTGTTCATGAATTCTATACACATATGGCATATCTAACCAGAAAACTTTCTCTGCTACAATTTCATTAGCTATTATCATAAAGCTTTCTATTATTTTTTCTGATATACCCCTTTCTATTTTTTTTATATAATCCACTTTTTTATTTTCATCTAATACTACTTTTATTTCTGGTAAATCAAAATTTATACTTCCATGACTAAATCTAATTTCCTCTATTTTTTCTGCAATTTTCTTCATGTTAAATAACATTTTTTCTATTTCATCACAACTATCAATACTATTTTCTTTCTCTTTAAATAGTTCATTGACCATTTTATATGTAGTTCTTCTTTTTACATTAATTACTGATTTGTATATATCGCTATTTATGATTTTCCCATCTTTATCAATTTCGAATTCTACACTAAAAGTAAGTCTATCTACACCTTCATTTAGCGAACATATATTATTTGAAAGTCGTTGTGGCAACATAGGGATTACTCTATCAACTAAATACACACTATTCCCTCTAGCAAAAGCTTCCTTATCTAAAAAAGAATCTTTTTTTACATAATGGGAAACGTCTGCTATACTTACATTTATAAGATAATTACCATTTTTCAGCTCTTCCAAATAGACAGCATCGTCTAAATCTTTTGCATCTGCTCCATCAATTGTTATAAAATTATATTTTGTAAGATTTCTTCGGTTAATATATTCCTCTTTAGTAGGTTCATCTATTAAATCCACTTCGTTTATAACCTCTTTTGAGAAGTTTAGACTATAGTTTTTATCAATTAAAAGTGCTTCAATCATAGTGTCGCTACTATATCCATCACCTAAAATTCTTACGATTTCCCCTTCTGGTTTTCTTTTTTCATCTCCCCAATTAGTGATATTTACAACTACCATATCCCCTGTTTTAGCATTTTTAGTATTTCTTTTATATATGTATATATCTTTTCCTATTGGTTCACGTGGTACAACAAATCCGAAATCTTTTGAGGATTGATATCTTCCAGTTATTTTTCTTTTATTTCTATTTATAATTTCAATAATTTTACCTTCACTTTTTTTACCGTCTATACTTTCTTTTGTAATTTTTACTAATACATCATCACCTGTAACAGCATTTAAATTGTCTTCACGCGCTATAAAGATATTTGTTGTTTTTGTATCAACAAAGCCAAAATTTCCTCTTACCATCTCATATTTACCAACATAATATCCTGTTTTTCCTGGAATTGTGTATCTTTCACCTGGTATTTTGATTATTTTTTCATCTTCAATTAGATTTTCTAAATTTATATTTAATTTTTGTTTATTTTTTACCCCTATCCCTATTTCCTTAAGTATCTCATTTATACTTTTAGGTTTACTATTTTCTAAATAATTTAAAATTTTAACTGTATACATGTATTTTCCCACTAACGTAAAAAATAATATAGTTTCAAATTGTATAAAATTTAAATTAATATAAATTTCATAATTTTTAAATCTATTGTTAGCAGTCTCACCACCTTTCTATTATTATTTATTATTATTTATTATTAAATTTATTTAAAAGTTCCTCTTTTTTTTCATAATCTACAAATGAACATATTATATTGTTTCGAAGCATCTCTATTATTTCCTTCTCTTTAATAGAAAAATTTTTATTTAAAAACTCAATTTCCTTATCTAAATTAGTATTTGAAACCGTTAAATTGTCTGTATTTAAAGAAATTTTTATTCCTCTATCTAGAAATTCTCTTATTGGATAATCTTTTATATTTTTTAAAACTTTTGTTTGGTAATTACTAATTGGGCATATTTCTAAAACAATCTCCTGCTCTACAATTAATTCTAAAAGTTTTTTATCTTCAAATGCTCTTATACCGTGACCTATTCGTTTAGCACCTAAATATATAGCATCTTTCACGCTCTCATATCCACTGGCTTCACCAGCATGTATTGTAATATTTATATCCTCTTTTTTCGCAATACTAAATACATCTTTAAATAAATTAACAGGATAGTTTTTCTCATCACCAGCTAGATCGATTCCAACTACATCTCTATTTTTATATTGTTTTGCCAATTCTACAATTTCATATCCCATTTTTACACTATTATTTCTCATAATACATAATATTATTCCAAAATCTATCCCATATTTTTCTCTTGCTAATTTTCCACCACAAATTACAGCATCTACTATCTCTTCTAAGCTCAAACCATTTTCAGTATGTAAATGTGGCGCAAATCTTATTTCTGCATAGATATAATTTTCTCTATGTAGTTTTTCCAATAGATAATACATTGATTTTTTTAACGTATCTTTATATTGTAATATCTTTATCGGATAATGAAATTTTTTTAAATATTGTAATAGTCCCCCATTTTTATCATCGAAATTTAAATAATTAGAAATACATTTTTCTTCGTAACAAGGTAGAATAATATTGTGAGTTTTAGCCATTTCAATTAACCTTAAAGGTTCTATTGATCCATCTAAATGTATATGCAATTCAGATCTCTTAATATTTTTCTTATCCAAATATAATTTTCCCTTTATTTATCTAATTTAATAATTAATTCATTTCTTAATTCTATTGTATTTGTATGTACTGTTTTATTTTTTTTTAACAAATAATACAATTTAAAGTCTATCTCCTCTAAAATTGCACCATCTAGATCTATATATGCTTTTTGTCTAATATTTTCAATAACAAAATCAAATGTCCGTGTGGCTTCTATTATATCTGCTATGTACACTATTTTTTCAATTATACCCATATTTTTTCTACCTGTAGTATGATATCTTATTGCATTTAGTATCTCCTTATCGTAGATTTTAAATGCATTTCTTGCATATACACTACCTGCATATCCGTGTAATAATGCTTTATTATTATATTCATTCGGTATATTTTTAAGATTTAATATTTCTCTCATTTTTTCAAGACTCATATTCTTTGCGCAATCGTGTAAAAGTCCTGCAATTCTAGCTTTTTCTTCACTAACTCTATATATTTTTGCAAGTTTTTCTGACGCTTTAGCTACTTCAACACTATGATTATATCTATCCAAAGTTATTATCTCTTTAAGTTTTTTCTCTATATTTGTCATAATAATATATATGTTTAATTATAAAAATATTACAAAAATTATATTTTATCTTTTATAATTTTTTTATAACACATATTTTTTCCACCTCCTATATTTTATAGTTATCTATAGAATTCATAGCTATCAAGCAGATAAAACTTTGGAAATAATCTTAAATTATTCCCAAAGTTTTCCTATTTTTTTATATTTATGCTTTATAATATTCTTGAATTGACATTACAGTTATCTCTTTTGTATTAATCTCTTTTATTGCTTTTGCTGTTTCTTTTGCAGCTGCTAATGTTGTTACATAGTGAATCCCATTACTTACAGCATTTCTTCTCAGTATTTCACCATCACCTCTTGCACTTTTACCTTGTGCTGTATTTATCACAAGATCCAATTCATTATTTTTAAGGTAGTCAACTATATTTGGTCTTCCCTCTCTTATTTTATTTACAACTTCTAGTTTATTAATCCCGTTTGCTATTAGATATTTCGCTGTACCTCTTGAAGCAAGTATTTTAAAATTTAAACTCTCAAATATTTTTGCTGATTCAAGGATTCCTTCTTTATCTGCATCAGATACACTAATGTATACTGAACCTTTTTTAGGAAAATCCTCTATTACAGCATATTGTGATTTATAGAAACTTAACTCTACATTTTTGTCTATCCCCATTACTTCTCCTGTAGAACGCATCTCAGGCCCCAATCTAGGGTCAACTTCTGGGAATTTTACAAAAGGAAATACTGCTTCTTTAACAGATATATGTTTTGGTATAATCTCTTTTGTTACACCTAAATCTTTTAATTTTTGTCCAACCATTACTCTTGCAGCTATTTTTGCAAGTGGTCTTCCTGTTGCTTTACTTATAAATGGTACTGTTCTTGATGCTCTTGGATTTACTTCCAATACATATACTTTATTATCTTTTATAGCATATTGCACATTCATAAGTCCAATTACATTTAGTTCTAATGCCATTTTTTTAGTGTAGTCTCTTATTGTTTCTAATATCTCTTCAGAAAAACTTTGTGCTGGTAATATACATGCACTATCTCCAGAGTGTACTCCTGCTTCTTCAATATGTTCCATTATTCCACCGATTACTACATCTGTACCATCTGATATAGCATCTACGTCAACTTCTATTGCTGCTTCTAAGAAACTATCTATTAAAACTGGATATTCCGGTGATACACTTACCGCTGTTTCCATATAATAAAGTAGAGAATCCATATCATAAACTACTTCCATTGCTCTTCCACCTAATACATATGATGGTCTAACAATTATTGGGAAACCTATTTTCAGTGCTTCCATTTTAGCTTCTTCCACAGAACGAGCAATTCCATTTATAGGCTGTAATATATTTAATTTTTTTAACATTGCTCCAAATTTATCTCTATCTTCAGCTATATCTATACTCTCTGGACTTGTTCCAATTATTTTTACATTTTCGAATTCTTTTATTTTATTTGATAAATTAAGAGGCGTTTGTCCACCAAATTGTACTATAATCCCATCTGGTTTCTCATTTTCTATAATATTTAATACATCTTCCTTAGTTAATGGTTCAAAATAAAGTCTATCTGACGTATCATAGTCTGTTGATACTGTTTCAGGATTTGAGTTCACAATAATTGTCTCATAACCATCCTCTTGTAATGCAAACGATGCATGACAACAACAATAATCAAACTCTATCCCTTGCCCTATTCTATTTGGTCCTCCTCCTAATATCATGATTTTTTTCTTATCTGTTGGTTTTGCCTCACACTCTTTTTCGTAAGTTGAGTAAAAATATGGAGTAAATGTTTCAAATTGTGCCGAACAAGTATCAACTTTTTTATACACTGGAGTTATACCAAGTTCTTTTCT
>JAAYPW010000022.1 GCA_012519615.1 Fusobacteriota bacterium | reverse complement strand
CTACAAAATTCATGTTTTCTGCTTGTGCATTTAATTCTGATGATGCTGATGATGATTCCTCTGCAGTTGATGCTATATTATGTGTTACTTGCTCCATTTGTGATATTGCTCTATTTATTTGTGATATCCCTTGTGTTTGTTCAATACTTGCAGCTAATACCTCTTGCATTATATCATCTACTTTATCAGCTTTTGTGTTTATTACTTTTAATGCTTCTGCTACTTTTTCTGCTAATATTACACCTTTTTCTGATATATTTATATTTTCTGCTATCATTGTAGCTGTGTCACTTGATGCTTGTGCACTTCTTTGGGCTAGATTTCTCACTTCCTCTGCTACTACTGCAAATCCCATACCTGCATCCCCAGCTCTTGCTGCTTCCACTGCTGCATTTAGTGCTAATATATTAGTTTGAAATGCTATATCATCTATTACTTTTATGATTTTACCTATTTCGTCACTAGATTTTTTTATCCCTTCCATTGCAACCATCATATTACTCATCTCATTATTTCCAGTCTCTGCTGCATATTTTGTTTCTTGCACTAGAATTGAAGTTTGTTTGGTATTTTCTGTATTTTGCTGTACCATTGACGATGATTCTGATAACGTTGATGCTGTTTCTTCTATACTTGCAGCTTGTTCCGTACTACTTTCTGCTAATTCATGGCTTGCATCTGATAATTGCATTGATGCTGCTGATACTTGTCCTGCACTTTCTGATAACTCTCTTACTATTTTATCTATTGGTCTTGTAATAGATTTAATAATAATATATGCAGCTATTATCCCTATTAATATTGAAATTATTACACTTATTACTATTACTTTATTTAATAAATCTAATAAATTTTTAGTATGTTGGGTTAAGTTCTTTGTATTATTAATCCCTTGATCTCCTAGTTGATTAACAATAGTTCTAACTTCGTTTCCAAGTGAATTTCTTTTTTTATTAATATCCAATAAATCTATCCAATTTTCCACCAATTCATTAGCAGCATTTCTATAGTTTATTGCACTTTTTATCATATTATCAAGATTATCTTGATTAGATTTTATTCCTGACTCTGATCTTGCTAATTGTAAAGGTGGTAGTATGCTATCTAGCAAAGGAGTTGCTTTAGCTAATATATTTGGATCTCTTCTTAGTTGAGAAGTCCATGCAGCAGTATTAATTTTTGCAACAATAACACGAGTTTCGTTAATATCTTTTATTTTTTCAGCTCTCCATAATGATCTCATGTTTCCTTTTTTTATTCCATCAACTAATAAAACATCAATATCTTCTAGAAATTTATTTGCATTATCTTCAAATATTAATAATGCTTTATCCATCTCTTGTCTTGATTTTTCTAAATTTTCTATTTTTTCTTTAGTGCTTAGCATATATTTCTCATATTCAAATATTTTTTTTTCAATTTTATTTGCATCTTCTCTAAATAATTCTAATTTAGGATATTTTAAAGTAAGATTTTTAAAATTTATTATACTCTCTTTAAGAGCTACTAAATGTGTTTCTGAAGCTATCTTATAATAATCAATCCCCTCTGTAAAAGAATATCCCCTTAATTCCAACATAAATAATAGAGTTTTTTTCTCAATATCAGTAGTTAATTCAGTAGCTATCATAAATTCACTATCTACAACATTTATTTGATTATAAATACGCTTCATATTTAAAGTAGAAGTTATTCCTAATATAAGTATAATGAATAATAATATTGAAAATCCGATAACAATCTTGTTGGCTAATTTCAAAATAATCAACTCATATTATAAATTCATGTAGTATTGTTTGTATTAATAAAATTATGCTGTTATTGTGTCTTTCATATTAAATATTTCTTTTGATGCAAGTATATTTTCTATATCAAGAAGCATAACGACTTTATCTTTTAGTTTTGCTATCCCAATTATAAAATCATCTTCTGTTTTTGTTGCATCATCATCAAATTCCTCTATCTCATCTGTTTTAATATCTATAACTTCAGCAACTTTATCCACTGCAATTCCAACATTTCTTACTTTGTTTTCTTTTGAAACTTCTACTACAATAATTGATGTTCTGTCATTATACTCAATCCAATTCATACTAAATTTCAATCTTAAATCTACAATTGGTATAATTTTACCTCTTAAATTTAATATCCCTTTAATATATTCTGGTGTTTTTGGAATTGGCGTTATCGGCATCATTGCAATAATCTCTTTTACAAGTTCAATTTTTACTCCATAATTTTCATTACCTAAAGAAAAAGTTAAATATTTACCATCCATTTTTTATCCCCCTTTTTAT
>JAAYPW010000021.1 GCA_012519615.1 Fusobacteriota bacterium | reverse complement strand
TTATATTGTGTTCTTTGTCATATTTTTCATAACGAATTAAGTAGATCTCAATATTATGAAAAGTCATCCCACTTTGAAACATATTTTTATCTGATTTAAATTTATAAGCATTATTTAAATTGCAATATTCATCATCTTCCTCTAATATCAAGCTATAAATTCCTGCATTTGTTGCCATTGTTCTTACGTGATTAAATTTTAATTCATAGCCCATATTTAGTAATTCCACTGGTTTTGATATATATACTTCTGCATACGTTGATTTTATCTCTTTTTTCAATATTTTTAATTCAGGAATCTCCATAGGTATTTCTATCTCTATTTCTTTTACCTCATCTAATGTTAAATCACTTGGTACTATTTTATAACTATATTTTTTCTTCGGTTGTAACTCTTCACTTTTATCAGTATAATTTTTTTCTTTGGTTGTCCCTATCTCATCATAATTCCCATTTTCATTCTATTGCTTATTTCTCTTTTAATTCTATTATTAATTGTATTATCTCTTCATCATATTTACCTTCATCTGTTTTATTTCCTTCTCTCAATTTATCTATTTCTTCTAATTTTATCAATAAATCTTCTTTATTCAATTCTTTAAAATATTTTTCTTCTTTCGAATACTTGTATAAATCCATATCTATTATTTTTATATGTTTATAATTTATTTCGTTTAAAATATGGTTTTTTATTTCTTGATATTCTTTTTCTGATAATTCATTATAGTATTTTTCTAATATACCTCTATATTTATAATATTGAAAACTAGAATGTTCTATTTTATTTTTTTTCAATACTTGTTTAGCTAAACTTTCTTCTTGATATTCTTTTTCTTCTTCAAATTCTTTTTCTAATATACTTAACATTTTATTAAAATTACCTTCTTTAAAATACTTTTCTTCTAATATTAATTTATCAGAAAGAAAGTTTATATATTTTTTATCTTTAAATTTTGTTATAATTATTTTATTATACATTTTTGATTCAATTTCCAGTTTACTATTCAATAATTTTTTTAATAATTCATCTTTTATTTGATATAATTCAACTATCAAGTTTTTCATTTCTTCCTTATTCAATTCAATTTTTTTATATTTATATTTATAAAATGGTATATTATTTTTATAATTTATTATTTCACTATATTCATATGATAATGGGATTCCACTTATTGAACTTAATTTTTCTGTTTCTATATTTTCTTTTGATAATATAATTTTTATTTTTTCATTTGCAGTAAAACTTTGTTCTATAAGTAATTTTTCTAATATACTTTTGGTTCTATTGCTATAATCAGAATAATAATCATAATTCTCTATCTCTAATATATAATTTATATTAAAACCATAGTCCACTAACTTTTTATAATCTTCCGTATCTATTTTCCAATTAAATAAAATTCCTTCTTTTATAATTTTTTCATATAATTCAGAATTTTTATATTTTTTTAAAATGTAATCTAATATTTTATCTCTCTTTTCTATTCTTTTTTTTATTTTGACTTTACTGTCTATTTTTCCATATGATTCTCCACTAGATAAAATATTCACTTTTATATATTCTATAAAATTTAAATTTTGAGTAAGTTCTTTAAAATTTTTTTTGCTAATTTTTAATCTATTTTCATAATTATTTAACATTTCTTTTTCATAGTAATTATTTCTAACTAACATTTTTATTAAATCTATTCTTATTTTTTTTTCTAAAAATAGATCTATTAGTTTTTTATTAAATTCAAAAGAACATCTTTCAACGGATAATATCATACCATCAGATCCATTAAAAATTAATCTGCCTTGATTCCAATATTCATATTCCATTGTTTTTTTACAACCTATTTCTTCATTTATTTGCATTTTTTTATTAATATCTGCCCCTCTTTTTATTAATAAATTTGCTGTTTTATATTTTTTTTTATATATTGCTTTATGAAGTTTTGTCCAACCTAAGTTATCATAATTATTTGCATTTTTTTCATTTACTGTTAAATATACCCAAACATAATTTATTTCAGGAAATATAGGTGGGTACATTACCCACACTCTATCCCATAAGTATACTATGCTTATTATTAAAATTATTATTACTATTCCTATTTTTTTAGTTTTTTTATGCATTATTATCCCTCTTTAATCTTTTTTTCTTTTTTTAAACAAAACTCGCTTGGAGTTGCGTCCAACGTGCCGCAAGTCATGCGATGTGAATTGAGCCTTAGAGTAAATGAAATGAGCTTTACAGCTCCGCTGTTAGCGAATGAATTTATGTCCCGT
>JAAYPW010000020.1 GCA_012519615.1 Fusobacteriota bacterium | reverse complement strand
CTACAAAATTCATGTTTTCTGCTTGTGCATTTAATTCTGATGATGCTGATGATGATTCCTCTGCAGTTGATGCTATATTATGTGTTACTTGCTCCATTTGTGATATTGCTCTATTTATTTGTGATATTCCCTGTGTTTGTTCAATACTTGCAGCTAATACCTCTTGCATTATATCATCTACTTTATCAGCTTTTGTGTTTATTACTTTTAAAGCTTCTGCTACTTTTTGTGCTAATAACACCCCTTTTTCTGAAATATTAATATTTTCTGCTATCATTGTGGCTGTATCATTTGCAGCCTGTGCACTTCTTTGAGCTAGATTTCTCACTTCCTCTGCTACAACTGCAAATCCCATCCCCGCATCTCCTGCTCTTGCTGCCTCTACCGCTGCATTTAGTGCTAATATATTTGTTTGGAATGCTATATCATCTATTACTTTTATTATCTTACCTATTGCATCACTCGATTTTTTTATCCCATTCATCGCTTCCATCATATTTTTCATCTCATTATTTCCTGTTTCTGCAGCATATTTTGTTTCTTGTACTAAAATTGATGTTTGTTTTGTGTTTTCTGTATTTTGTTGCACCATTGATGATGATTCTGATAATGTTGACGCTGTCTCTTCTATACTTGCTGCTTGTTCTGTACTACTTTCTGCTAATTCATGACTTGCATCTGATAACTGCATTGATGCTGCTGATACTTGTCCTGCACTTTCTGATAACTCGCCTACTATTTTATCTATTGGTCTTGTTATTGATTTAATAATAATATATGCAGCTACTATCCCTATTAATATTGCTATTATTAGAGCAATAATAATCATATTTTTTAGCAAATTAAGCAAATCTTTCGTATTTTGAGTTAAAACTCTAGTATCTTTAATTCCATTATCACTTAATTTGTTAACTATATCTCTGATTTCACTCCCTAATGCATTTCTTTTTACATTTAATTCTAATAATTCTAGCCAATTTTTTACTAACTCATTAGATGCATCTCTATAATTAGTAGCACTTTTAATCATATTGTCAAGATTATCTTGATTTGATTTTATCCCTGATTCTGATCTAGCTAATTGTAAAGGTGGTAATATTGTGTCTAATAAAGGGATAACTTCAATAAGTATTTTGGGATCTCTTCTTACCTGTGAAGTCCATACAGCTTCATTTATTTTAGCAACAATAGCACGTGTTTCATTTATATCTTTTATTTTTTCTGCTCTCCGCAGTGCCCTCATATTACCTTTTTTTATTCCATCAATTAGTAAAATATCAATATCAGTCAAGAATTTATCTGCATTTTCTTCAAAAATGATTAATGCATTCTCCATTTGTTTACGAGATCTTTCTAAATTCTCTGTTTTATCTTTCGTTTCTATCATAAACTTTTCATATTCATATACTTTTTCTTCGATTTTATTTGCATCTTCTCTAAAAAAATCCAATTTAGGATATTTTAAAATTAGGTTTTTAAAATTTTTTATACTTTCTTTAAGTGCTACTAAATATGTACTTGATGCTCTATTATAATAATCTATCCCTTCTGTAAAAGAATAACCCCTTAATTCGAACATAAACAATAGAGTTTTTTCCTCAATATCAGTTGTTAACTCTGTAACAGGCATATATTCACTATCAACAATATTTATCTGATTGTATACATGTTTCATATTTAAAGCTGATATTGTTCCTAATACAACTATAATTACTAGTAATATCGAAAATCCTAATACAATCTTATCTCCTAATCTTAGCGATTTAAACATGTTTTTCTCCTCCTTTGTTTATTTATATTATATAATATAATATAAATTTTAATAATATAAATTAAATAATATTTAAATACTAACTATAATTCTTATAAAATGATTTTACTTAATAAAAAAATAAAATTACTATAATTTTATCCCCATTTCCTCTAATTCAAAAATAACAGCATCTTTTTTTATTGGTTTAACAAGGTATGAATCAGCTCCTTTTTTAAAAGCCTCTTCGATATTTTCTACTTCACCAGCAGCAGTTTGTACAATTATGCTTGTCTTTTCATATTTTTTTTCATTTTCTATTTCACGTATTTTTTCTAATACCTCATATCCAGACATTTTTGGCATCATTAGATCTAAAAAAATAACAGAAATTTTTTCTTCAGTTTTAATTAAATTATTATATAATTCCAGTGCTTCTATTCCATTTTCCGCCATATAACAATTTCCATACTTAGCTAAAACAGTTTCTAAAAACTTTCTATTAATAAATTCATCATCAACAATTATTATATTCATATTAGTACCTACCTTTCATTTAAAGTCATAATAACGATATTATGGTCCATATATTTTGTCATAATAGCATTTACATAATATTCTCGTTCATCCTTACTACTTGCAATGTAAAATTCACACATCCCCTTATGTTCGCCTGTTTTAACAAGATTTTTCATCATCTCTCTAATTGGTTCAAGCTTTTCATGATTAAAAATATCAAAAATACTTATAAGTGGTAATTCCTCTTTTGAATAATGAAATATATCTCTAAAAGCTATATTAGCATCAATTATTTTTGTTGGGAAACCCTCTTTAGTTAATTCAAACATTACAGTTTTTAAAGGTAAATTTTCAAATATAAACTTATATCGATTAAGTAAACTGTATACTGCACTCTCCTTTTTCTTTCTTAGAATATTTTCCATTACTTCATTCATACTTATCACCCCATTCATATTACATTATATTATTCACCCCACTCTATATATAATTATACCCCACAGATTTAAATTTATCAAAAAATTAGTGTCTATTTTAAATTTCTTTTTTTAAATATATTAAAAAATTACGATATGATGTTTTTATATTGTATGTATTTTCAAGGTGTTGAAATATTTTTTTTTTGGTTTTATAGTTTTTATCATTTAATAATTTTTCTATCTCTTCTTTATATTTGTCGAAAATGCTTTTCTTTTTTTTTATTTTTTGCATGTAATGTATAAATTCTTCTTCATTCATTTTTTTATATTTATATACAGTATCTCTACTTATATTTAAAATTAATGCAATACTACTTATATTCAAATTTTCATTTTCCAATTTTTTTATTTTATGATAAATAACCCATTTTTTCCCAAATAAAAATTTTTCCATATAAATACACCTCTTTGTATTTTTATAAAAATAACCTTATATAATTTTATCATTAATATAATTTACGATAATTATATATTTTTCCTTTTTTATCATTTATTTTATTGAAAAAAAAGTATATATATAGTATACTATATATTATAAATATCTATACGGGGAGGGATACAATGCAATTTACTTTTTTTATTATATTAGCTTTATTTTTTACAATAGTTTGTGTATTATTTTTTATAATAGTTTTCCTTAGAAGAAAAATAGATATTTTAATTAATGAAAAAATTTCTTTAATAGAAAAAAATGAAGAGTTACTAGACAATAATCAGTTTTTAAAAGATAAAGTTGATTTTTTAGATTTAAAATTTCAAAACATTTATGATAATATAAAGGAAAATGAGACAGAATTTTCAGAATTTAACAAAAATCAAATTTTTGATTCTAACAACTCATTTATATTAAATTTATATTCTGATTTTATACTAAAATTAAAAGATGAGATTGAGAGAAAGAAAAGATATAGTTTTTTTTCATTTACAGTACTTAGAATTTCCGTTGATTTTTTCTCAGAATATTCAGCTTCTTATGGTAATTTAGTTAATGATTTTATACAAGATTTAAAAACTAACATTCCTGATGTTATTAGAAAAATTGATTATTTTGCAGAATCAAAAAATAAAGAAGTTGTTTTTGCTCTTATACCAATGACAGAATTAGACGGCGCTTCTATTCTTGCTAAAAGAATTCAAGAATTAGCAGAAAATTTATCAAAAGAAAAAGTTATAACACTTACAATTTCCGTATGTCAGCCAGAAAAATGTTATGATATATCTCAAATTATGAAAACACTTATAGATCTATCTGCTGAAGGGGAAGCTAGTGGTGGAAATACAATAAAAGTTAAAAAAATATAATATAAAACTATTAGGAGGGAATTTTTATGACAAAAAGAATTGCTCTTATACCAGGTGATGGTATAGGTAAAGAGATTGTGCCTGAAGGGGTAAAAGTTATTAAGGCGGCAGCTTTAAAAAACGGAATTGATTTAGAATTTACTAATTATGATTTTGGAGCAGACAGATATCTTAAAGATGGTCACGTATTAGATGATAGCGATGTGGCTGAATTAAAAGGATATGATGCTATATATCTTGGAGCTGTTGGGGATCCACGTACTCCCGCTGGTATCTTAGAAAGAGGTATTCTTCTTAAACTAAGATTTGATCTTGATTTATATATTAACGAAAGACCTATTAAACTTTATGATGAAAAATATTGTCCTTTAAAAAATAAAAAAAATGAAGACATAGACTTCATGGTAATAAGAGAAAATACAGAAGATTTATACTGTGGCGCAGGTGGATTTTTAAGAAAAAATACCCCTCAAGAGATTGCTACTCAAGAGATGATTGCTACACGTTTCGGTGTGGAAAGAGCAGTTAGATATGCATTTGAAGTTGCAAGAAAAAGAAATAAAGCTAAAAAAGTTGCATTGTGTGATAAATCAAATGTTTTAACATTTTCACATAACTTATGGTTAAGAACATTTTATGAAGTTGCAAAAGAATATCCAGATATTGAGACTCAACATTTCTATGTAGATGCTATCTGTATGAAAATGGTTAGAAATCCAGAAATATTTGATGTTATCGTTACATCTAATATGTTTGGAGATATTATTACAGATCTTGGAGCAGAGATTCAAGGTGGTATGGGAACTGCAGTTTCAGGAAATATTAATCCTAATGGAGTTTCTATGTTTGAACCAGTTCATGGTTCGGCACCAGATATTGCTGGTAAAGGGTTAGCTAATCCAATAGCTACAATATTAGCAGGAGCACAAATGATGGATTCTTTAGGTTATCCAGAAGTTGGTAAAAAAATTGAATTAGCAGTTATTAAAGCTATGGAAGAGAAACAAACGACTAAAGATATGGGTGGGACTCTTTCTACTTCAGAAGCAGGAGATGTAATTGCTAAATTTGTATCAGAAATGTAATTATATAAAAATAAAATCGGTAAGTTAGCTCTTGCCGATTTTTTTAGGTGGTGAATAGTATGTCAAAAATATCTCGTTCTCGAAGTAATAACTCCTCTTTACTTACAAATAACGGAACATTATCAAAAACAGACATTAACGAAGATACAAGACTCGATAAAACAAGAAATTCTTCTATTGATATAAAGCATACCCCTTTTACCGATACTCTAAATGAGATCGAGATCAATTTTAATAAAGAGGAACTTGCAAAAGATCTTGAATATATAAAAGATTTAGGTAAAAAACTTTGTAAAAATCCAAATTTAAATTTACTGGAGAGTTATAAAAAACGTGTTCAAGCTTTCTTAAAAGAGGCACTTAATAAAATATACAAAGTTGAAAATAAAGAGGGATTAAAAAAACCTGGTCAAGAACAAAAAATATATATTTATGTCAATAATATTGATGAAGAATTAAAAAATCTTACAGCTAAATTTATCGAAGAGCAACAAGAAGCTCTTGATCTTATTAAAACTGTAGAAGGAATTCAGGGATTGTTGTATAACATAATTGCATAAAAAAAACTTCTATTTGTAAATTAATACAAATAGAAGTTTTTTTTTAATTAAAGACCTCTTTCGTTACATCTTCCATATTTTCTACTAAAACTATATTTAATCCACTTTTAATCTCATCAGATATCTCTTTTAGATCCTTTTCATTTCCTTTTGGGATAAGGACCTTTTTAATTCCTGTTAACTTTGCTGCTAATAATTTCTCTCTTAACCCACCAATATTAAGCACTCTACCAGTTAATGTAATTTCACCTGTCATAGCAATACTTTTTGGCACATTTTTATTAGTTAATTTTGATATAATTGCAGTTGCTAAAGTGATCCCTGCACTAGGTCCGTCTTTTGGTACTGCTCCCTCAGGTATATGAATATGTATATTATAATTTTTATAGTATTCATTATCTCCTTGATATTCCTCTACAATAGTTCTAACATATGTCATTGCAGCTTTAGCAGATTCTTGCATAACATTACCCAATTTCCCTGTTAATATAAGGCTTCCATTTCCTTTTAAAGTTATAACCTCTATATTAAGTACCTCTCCTCCAAATTCTGTCCACGCAAGCCCTGTTACAACTCCTACATCGTGTTTTGAATCCATCTCTGTTGATTCATACTTTGATATTCCTAATAAATTTTCCAATAAATCGACAGTTACCTCTTTATCGTAATTCTCTTTAAATACCACTTTTTTAGCAATTTTTCTTAATAATTTTGCTATTTCTCTTTCTAAATTTCTTACACCTGATTCTCGTGTATAATTAAGTATTATTTTCTCTATTGCTTCTTTAGTTATAGATATATTATATTTAGTTAATCCATTTTCCTCGATTTGTTTTGGAATTAAATATTTTATTGCTATACTTACTTTTTCATTTAAAGTATACCCTGATATTTGTATAATTTCCATTCTATCTAATAATGGTCTAGGTATTGTATCTAATCTATTTGCAGTTGTTATGAAAAATATTTTAGATAAATCATATTCCATCTCTAAATAATGATCTGCAAATTTATTATTTTG
>JAAYPW010000154.1 GCA_012519615.1 Fusobacteriota bacterium | reverse complement strand
CAGGATATTTCCCTTTATTTTGAATTCCTAGTATTTCGTGATTATCTGGTGCAAAGTGTATATCCCATAATACAGCGCCTACATCAATAACATCATATCCTATAGTAACCATCAATGTTGCTTTCTTTAAAAATATTTTTATTGTTGTCTCTGCAAATTTTTCACTAAATTTATTTTTTAAATAATTAAATGCTTTTTGTTCTGCTAATTCCTTTAAAAAAGAGATTATTGGTTCATATCCCATAGATGCAGCTTCTTTTAATAATTTATATGCTTGTTCATATGCTTTCTCTTTATTTGCTGGTTTTTCTATTAACATTGTGTTCATAGAATTTACAAACCCTTGAAAATATTTATAGAATAAATTTATAACTAAATTTAAATCATTTTTTTCTAATGCAGCATCAAATCCAATACCTACTGCATCAAAGAAAACTTGAACAACTAACATATATAGTGTCTCTTTTTTTAGTTTTTCATATTCAATACCAAAATATATATCACCTAATTTAGGTATTCTAACAGTTTCTTCCATTTTTATTGTTGGATCAAAAACAATTCCATTTTCATCCCAATCAATAAGTTGAATTTCTGCAAGTGGTCGTCTATTTAAAAATAGTGTATCTCCAAATTTTTTATCAAGTTTATCACCAGTTTTTACTGTAGCATTATACATACAAAAAGTTTGATTGAAAATATATACATCTTCATTTTTATTTTTATCATCTATAATACCTAAAGCTTTATAATCAGAAAGATCTCCTCTTTTTATAATAGTTTTCTTACTCGATTCAATATATTTTCTAATATCATTTACTATTACTAAAGCTTTGGTATATAATTCTATATTTTCAGAACTATTATTTAATAATGGATTATCAGGATAATTTTTTATATTTTGTTTAATAAGATTTTCAAGTTCTATTAATTTACTTGATTTTTCTAAATAGTCTTTAGCAATTAAATAATTTTCCTTTGATAATTTCATAATATATGGATCATATAGCACTAATGCCATTGCTGTTGATCTTATAGATAGTTCATTAGATGTCTCTCCACGATGATTTACTCCTAGTAAAATTGCATTCCCATTATCATTTTCTGCAATAACTAAACTCGGTTTATATGAATTTTCTGTTTGAAAATTAATATTAGATTCATTATTCTTAAAATTTTGTGTTGCAGTACTAGTATAAACTTTTGTAATTATTGACTCTCCTAGTATATCTTTTGTATCATTATTAACTGTTACATTAGTTTTTTCCTCTTTAAATTGAGCTTTTTCATTTACTTTTACAATAATATTATTACTTGTGAACTCACCATATTTCGCATAAAATGTATATGAACCTGCTGTATCTGTTTTAAAGTTTGTTGAATTATATTTCACACCATCTTTATATAAATCAACATTTTTTATAGTTAGATAATTACCTGAAGCATCAATTCCATATAATTGAAATATAACTGTTTCGCTATTATCTGATGAAATAACTGTTTTGTCTGAATTAAGTACAATCCCAACAATTTCAAGATTATCTCCACCATTGCCTCCAGATCCACCTCCCCCACCACACGCTACCAAGTTTAATAATCCAATTGCCATTAATAAAAATAAAACAATTTTTTTTCATTTTAATCCTCTCCTTAATTTTTTATTTATTATAATAAAATAACAAATAAATCAATCAGCCACCATAATAAGATCTATTTAAAATAATTCAGATTTTATAATATCCACCTATTATTAAATATTTTTAGATTTTAATTATTTTGTTAATATTTATTTATTTTATATCTCTAAATAATTTTAAATTTATATCTTTTTACTGATCTATTTTAATTATAATCTATTTAAACCAGTT
>JAAYPW010000153.1 GCA_012519615.1 Fusobacteriota bacterium | reverse complement strand
TATAATAGGTGGTGCTAAAATTTATAATTTATTATACAAAAAATGTAGGAAAGCTTATATAACAAAAATATATAATACATATGAGTCAGACGCAAAAATGTTTAATTTAGATAAAGATAGTAACTGGTTAATTGTAAATAAAAGTGAGATTAAAACAAATAAGAATGGTGTACAGTTTCAATTTTTAGAATATAATAATAAAGGAATTAAATAGCGATTTTGTAATGAAAAATAGTATAAGTATAGAGTTAATTTTATGTTAATGGAAAATTCTATAATGAATTGTATAAAAAAATAGATTCATAAGAAATCTTATGCAAAAATTTTAATAACCAAAAAACATTTGGTAAAAGGAGAATCTAACGAACTGAAATAATGATATCATAAAGAGTAAAAAAATCCAACAAATAAATTTTGTGGGAAGATTATTGATAGAATATTTATATAATAAACAAAATAAGAATTAGGGAAAAATAGAAGTAGTATTTATAGAGAAATAAAAATAGGACTGGTAGATGTATTCAATAGTGATTTAAGACAAAGAATGGAGAAAAATGGGGTATAAAGCGGAATTAAATACAGAAAAGGAAACATTAAAATTTGAAAACTTTTTAATTGAAACAGTAGATTATGAGTATATAAGAGGAAGAATTTGCTTGAAAATGAGCATGATAAATGAAGATAATAAATTGAATGAAGATTATATAAAGTTGATAAAAATGGTAAGAAAAGAGAGATATGAAAGAGGATGGCTGAATTTAAAAGTAAAAGTAACGGCAAAAGAAAAAATATTAAGAGAATATGAGATAAAAAGTGGACGAGTAGAAAAATTATTCGAAATGAAAAAAACAAGTGAGAAAAAGGGAAGATTTAAATTAATAATAAAAGAAGCTATATTCAATGATAATAATGATTATGATGAGCAAGAAGAATATAGCATAAGAATAATGCCAGATGATTATTCAGATATGATATTAAATGGACTGAATTATACATACGATAGAATAGGATATGAAGATTTGGAAAGAACAATCCAAAGTGTAAAAAGTAGACAGAATAAGTTTAATTATTATTTCACAATAAGAGATAATGAAAAAAGTATAACAGGGAAAATATTGTTAAATTTAAGTCAAATAGAAAGTATAAAATATGAGAGTAGTAATTTTGGAGAGAATATATCAAATCATATTAAATTAGGGTTGAAAAAAATATATAATGAAGAAAAATTTAAAGAAAAAGTAGGTAAAATTTATTTAAATGGAACCTATATATCGTATAGTACGAATAAAAATATAGATATGCAGAAAATCGAATTAAAACCGAAACAAACATTAGCAGAAGAAAAAATGATAGAAGAGGAGAGACAGGAGAAAGAGAGACAAGAGAGAATAGCAGAGGAAAAAAGGTTAGCAGAAGAAGAAAGAACATTAAAAAATTTAGATAGAGCAGTAGCTATAAAAAAAGCTTTAGATATTGCAGCGGATTCTTTAGAAGAATATAGAAAAGAAATAATAGAGGGAAAAAGGAAAATAGAAACATTAGATGGAGAGATGTTTAAAGCGGAAAAGATATCTATTGTGTTGGATATAACGCAATTAGGAAAAGAATCAGAACGGCATCATTTTGCTTATAATGGAATTTGGAAATATAATCCAAGTATTATAGATAAAGAAGAAATGGAAGAAGTAATAAAAAAAACAGGAAAAGAAATAAATTCGTTATTTTTTGAAACAGAACATTTAAAAAAATTAACAAAGGAACATATAAATAAAATTTATAATTTAAGGCAAGATTTTTACAAAAGAAAAAATGTAAGTTTAGATGAATTGGAAGAAGAGTTGGAAAAGACAAATAAAATGATAAATAATACAAAGGAACAAGCAGAAAAAGCTGCTAGACTATCTGGGAATGTAGATAAATATATTAGACCAAATGGAGAATATAGTTTTCAATCGAATTGGAGTGTAGAGAATTGTGCAGAAATATGGGCAGTTAGAGATGCAATATTAAATGGTTCAAAAATAGAAAATTTAGTAATGAGAACAGTGTCTTTTAAAAAAGGAGATTATGTAGAACCATGTAAAAATTGCAAAATAACATTTAAGGAATTTTTAGATGAAGGACGACTTTTAAAAAATAAAAAAGAATTAGGAGTGAATAATGACAAGCAAAGAGTTATCTAAAGAAAAAATAAATTTATTAAAAAAAGCAGGTTGGTATGAAGGACGACAAGTAGAAATAGAAGAAGAAGTAAGGTTGTTAGAAGAAAGAGGATTTGAAGTATCTGAAAAAGTAAAAGAATATTTAAGAGAATTCAATGGGATACATATAAAAATTCAAGATCCCTATTTCGAAGATGAAATAGATGAACATTATATAGATGTAGAGGATGCAATGGGAGATGCAGCAGATAGATATATGGTAGTATTATATGAAAAGAAAGTAAAAGAAAATTTGGTATTTGTAGGAGGAATGGATAATGACAATTTAATATTAATGATATCTGAAACAGGAAAAGTATATTGTAGTGTAGGAAAAGTAGGAAACGATATATGGGAAGCATGGAATGTAATATTGGATGTAACAGGAAAAAATAAAGTAGATTATTGGCAAGAATTAAGAGAATTTTAAAAAATTGAAGGATAAAAAGGAAAATGAAATATGAGGAATTAAGTAAAAGACAAAAGGAAATATTAGAAAAATCCGGTTGGTACGAAGGAAGAGACATAGAAATAGAGGAAGAAGTAAGATTATTAGAAGAAAGAGGATTTGAAGTATCAGAAAAAGTAAAAGAGTATTTAAGAGAATTTAATGGCATATATATGGAAGTAAGAAGGGGAATAGGAGGAGAGCGAATATATATCGATAAACATTATATAGATGTAGAGGATGCAATGGGAGATGCAGCAGATAGAGATATGGTAACTATATATGAGGAAATGGTAAGAGAAAAATTAGTATCAGTAGGAGGAATGGACAATGATCATTTAATACTAATGATATCCGAAACAGGAAAAGTATATTGTAGTATGGGGAAATTAGGAAATGACATATGGGAAGGAATAGATGTAATATTGCATTCAAGAAAAAGAAAAATAGAAGATTGGGATGAGTTATATGAAAAAGGAGAAATAGAAGATCCATTTAATGATTAATAGAATAAATAACGGGAAGAGATGAAAATAATGGAAATAAATCAGATAATAGAAACAAAGAAAATGGAAGAACTATATGCAAAAATAGTATAAAAAGTAGATGAGATGATACCAGAAGATTGGAAGCATATATATATGCAGAACTTGATTTAAGTTATTCTAGGATATATTTTTATTATTATTCGAAAGAGGATGAAAAATATGTATATAGTTTAGATATAGAAGATATATTTAAGATAGATAAAAAAGAAGAGGATAAAAAGGAAAACGAATTAAGAAACTATTTTAAAGAATTAAAGGATGAATTTAAGG
>JAAYPW010000152.1 GCA_012519615.1 Fusobacteriota bacterium | reverse complement strand
TTAGTTATTAGTTCTTAATTCTTAGTTATTAGTTATTAGTTATTAGTTATTAATTCTTAGTTCTTAGTTCTTAGTTCTTAGTTCTTAGTTCTTAGTTCTTAGTTCTTAGTTCTTAGTTCTTAGTTCTTAGTTCTTAGTTCTTAGTTCTTACCGTTTGTGAATTAATTAACTTTAAAAGCTAAAAAAAATATTTATTTTTATTTTTATTTTTATTTTTATTTTTATTTTTATTTTTTTCTTGTTTCCTTATGTGAATATAATAACATTTTTAAAATTAAATGTCAAGTAGTTTTATCAACAATTTATGTGTAACTTTTATCCTAATTTTTCTATTTAAAGATTAATAAATAACCAATAAAATCATATAGGATATTTTTGTTATTTTTATAATTTTATATCCAACTTTAATTTTATTTTTTATTTTAATTATATTATGATTTTTATTTGCATTATTTTTATCTTATCCATTTCCATCTGTTTCTATAAATAATATTTTATTTATTAGATTTTTTCCCTTTTATAATATAGTATAAGAGTTTGATTTTTTTTTCAAAAATAAATTATAAATTAGGTGTATTTTTAAATTAAATTGGTAAAAATGTAAATTACTATTTTGAATTTATATATAAAAAAAGATTGTATATTATACAATCTTTTTTTTATAGGTTTTTACTTATCTTCCCATAATTTAGAGAGTTTTTCTCTTATCAATCTCTCATTTTTATTATCGCCAGCAAAATAATATTTTTTCTCTGTAGGTAAATATTTTTGTTTTACAAAATTATTAATATATGAATGTGGGTACTTATAATCTTTTTTTCCTAAATCTGTTAAATATTTTGGTACTTTCAAATCAATTCCATTTTTTATATCTTCCATTGCTTCATTAATTGCATTATAGCATGAATTACTTTTCGAAGAGATTGCCATATATATTGTTGTTTCTGCTAAAATTATTCTAATTTCTGGCATACCAATGGATTTTGCTGCTGTTAATGTAGATGCAGCTATATTTAACGCTTCTGGATTTGCAAGACCAATATCCTCTGCTGCTAATATCATAAGTCTTCTTGCAATATAATTTGGATCCTCTCCGCCATCTAACATTTTTGCAAGCCAATAAATACTGGCATCAGGGTCACTTCCTCTTACACTTTTAATAAATGCAGATATTGTATTATATTTATCTTCAACTTTATCATAATTTATTTTATATTTAAATAATTCTTTAAATTTGTCCAGTGTAATCTCTTCTGACATTTTGCTTTCTATTAATATTTCAATTATATTTAGTGCTGACCTTGCATCACCATTTACTATATTTGAGATATATTCTAAAATTTCCTCATCTATTTTTATTTCATACAAAGTTAAAGATTTTTTTATTAATTCATATATATTTTTATTATTAAGAGGTTTAAATTCAAATACCATAGAACGGGAAAGCAGACTATTATTAAGTGTATAATAGGGATTTTCAGTAGTAGCTCCTATTAATGTAATTAATCCATTTTCTGTATAAGATAAGAGAGAATCTTGTTGTAATTTATTAAATCTATGTATCTCATCTAAAAATAATATTGTCTGTTTACCATTTGTATTAAAATAATTTTCAGATATTTTTCCGATATCTTTTATATCATTAACAGAGATATTTGTTGCATTTGCACGTTCAAACTTGTAGTTTAACTCATTTGATATAACTTCTGCAAGGGAAGTTTTTCCAACTCCTGGTGGTCCATAAAATATGGAATTTACTATTTTTTTATTTTTTAATAATTTCCCTAATATTCTATCTTCGCCTAGTAATTCCTCTTGCCCAACATAATCTTCTAGATTTTTTGGCCTTAATCTATATGCGATTGGTCTCTTATTCTCATAGTTTTTTTCAAATAACATCATATTGTTTTAAAATTTTATTTAGTTATAAAACTAAATAAAACTTTTCACCTCCATTACATGTTTTAGGTATATAATTATATTAAAAAAAATTGGCGATATACATCGCCAATTTTCTTACATTTTACTAGTATAAATATATAAAACTAAAGCTACAACTACAAATAATATTGCTACTACTTGTGTTATTTTAGCAATAGTTCCACCGTTTTCCTCAACGCCAAACAGTGTATTTGATGCTCCAGAACCAAATGCCGCTGCCATACCATTACTTCTATCTGGTTGTTTTAATATAAGAACCATTAAAAGTACTGCTAGAATAAATAAAATAACAGTTAAAAATATATGCAATTTCTATTCCCCCTTTAATTTTATTTTTTTATAAGAATATCCCCAGTCATCTCTGCTGGTATATTGATGTTCATAAGTTTAAGCATTGTAGGCGCAATATCTGCCAATTTACCTTTTTCCTCTAATTTTATATTCTTAAATTCATTTGATACAATTATTAAAGGTACTGGATTTGTTGTGTGTGCAGTAAATGGTGTTTTCGTAACCGGATCTTCCATAAGGTCAACATTTCCATGGTCTGCTGTTATAAATACAGTTCCATTTTTTTCTAAAACTTTATCTATTACTTTTTTTATACTTTCATCTACAACTTTAATCGCTTTTTTGGCTGCATCCATTACACCTGTATGACCCACCATATCAGGATTAGCATAGTTGACAATTATTACATCATATTTATCTTCGTTAAGTGTTTTTATTAAGTTCTCTGTAACTTCATTTGCACTCATTTCTGGTTGTAAATCATATGTTTCTACTTTTGGAGAAGGGATAACTTTTCTATCTTCCCCTTCAAATTCATCCTCTTTTCCACCATTGAAGAAAAATGTAACATGTGCATATTTTTCAGTTTCTGCTGTTCTAAATTGTTTTAATCCATTATTACTTAATATCTCACCAAATGTATTTGTAGTTAATTCTGCTGGATATGCAACTGGTGCATCTATTGTGGCGTCATATTCAGTCATACATACAAAGTTTACATTAGGATTATCTTCTCTTAAGAAATATGTAAATTCTTTATCATTTATTGCTCTAGTGATCTCTCTTGCTCTATCTGGTCTAAAGTTAAATAATATAAATCCATCACCGTCATTTACACTCCCTAATGGATTTCCTGCTTTATCTGTAATTACTGTTGGTTTAACAAATTCATCTGTTATATTTTCAACATATGATGTTTCTACAGCTTTCACTGCTGTAAATGTTTTATTATTTCCAATTCCATTTACAATTGCATCATATGCTTTTTCTACTCTGTCCCAGTTTTTATCTCTATCCATAGCATAATATCTTCCTGATACAGATGCAATTACACCTATACCAATTTCATTTATTTTAGACTCTAGTTCCTCAATAAATCCAATTGCTGACTTAGGTGCTACATCTCTTCCGTCTAAAATAGCATGGATACAAACTTTTTTTATATCAAATTTTTTAGCCATTTCTAATAGACCATAAACATGTGTAATATGAGAATGAACTCCACCATCAGATAACAAACCCGATAAATGTAGAACTGAATTATTTTCTTTTACTTTTTTCATTAGATCAACTAATACTTTATTTTCAAATATTTTACCTTCACGAGTCTCTTTAGATATTTTTACAAGCGGTTGATATATAACTCTACCTGCACCAATATTTAAATGTCCTACTTCAGAGTTACCCATTTGCCCTGCAGGTAGTCCTACTGATTCACCTGATGCTTCTAATATTGTTTTAGGATAATTTTCCCAGTAATAATTAAAATTTTCAGGATTAACTTCTCTTATTGCATTTTTTTCACTTAGATTATCATTTAATCCCCAACCATCTAATATCATTAACATAAAAGGTTTTTTCATTATTATCACTTCTTCCTATACAGCGCTTTTGATTATTGCAGCAAATTCTTTTGCATCTAAACTTGCTCCACCTACAAGGCCACCATCAATATTTTCTTTTCCAATTAATTCTTTTGAATTTGAAGATTTCATACTTCCACCATATTGAATTGTAACACCTTGTGATGTTTCTTCATCATATAATTTTACAAGTAAATTTCTGATAAATTTATGTACTTCCTCTGCTTGTTCTGGCGATGCAGTTTTACCTGTACCAATTGCCCATACTGGTTCGTATGCAATTACTACATTTTTCATCTCTTCTTTTGTAATATTTTTTAATCCATTTACTACGTGATCTTCAACTACAGCTTCTGTATTATTAGATTCTCTATCTTCTAATTTTTCCCCAACACATAATATTGGTTTTAATCCGTTATCTAATGCAAATTTAACTTTTTTGTTAACAAATTCATTAGTTTCACCGAAATATTCTCTTCTTTCTGAATGCCCTAATATTACATATTCTACACCTACGGCTTTTAACATTTCAGGTGAAATTTCTCCTGTATATGCGCCATTTGCTGCAGGATACATATTTTGAGCTGCTAATTTAATATTAGTTCCATTTACAACTTTATTTAAGTCTGATAATACTGTAAAAGGAGCACCTATAACTACTCCTACATTATCAATTCCATTTACTAAATCTTTTAATTCTTTAATTATTTCAACTGCTTCACAATTAGTTTTGTTCATTTTCCAGTTCCCTGCTACTATTCTTTTTCTCATTGGTATATCTCCTCCCGATTTATTCGCTTTTATAAGCATATTTATTTTTTTATGATATTTCATTTTATCATAAATTGCGAATTTTTGCAAATAAAAAAACACTTAAATTTTTAAGTGTTTTTTGGGATGTTTTAAAAATATCATAGAAGGGGCTACTTCTATGTCCTAATATATTTATCGACTATTTTTTTTTTTACTTTAACATATTTATTATAATTTTGAATTGTTTAAATTAAAATTTATGTTTTCTAATTTAAAATATATAAAATTCATCTATTACCTTCCCAATTTATAAATTTTAAAATAGAGATATACACTTTTTCTAATATAATAAAATATTACTACAGCATATTTTTTAAATTAATAGAGCAAAATTCTAATGATTATATCATGTGTTTCAATTATAATTAAATTTTTTTTAAAAATAGATTCCTATAAATATAATTTTCGAGAGGTATAATATCAATTTTTTGAATATTATTAAAGAATGT
>JAAYPW010000151.1 GCA_012519615.1 Fusobacteriota bacterium | reverse complement strand
TGGTACTCCCTAGGGGAATTGAACCCCTGTTGCCGGAATGAAAATCCGGAGTCCTAGGCCACTAGACGAAGGGAGCATTCAACATTTCACAATAAAATATATATGGTGGGCCCACCAGGAGTCGAACCTGGGACCACTCGGTTATGAGCCGAGTGCTCTGACCAAACTGAGCTATAGGCCCTAATCATTGTTCTTAAAGGTTCTTTTCGTCCCCTCAAGACAATAATGATTATATATTATTTTACATTTTTTTTCAACACCTTTATAGGCTGTTTAGAGGTGATTTTAGTCAATTATATATGATTATTGCGCTATTTAGATTTCTTCTTTATAATCCTCCATTTTTCGTTTTCTACTAGGATGTCTTAATTTTCTAAGAGCTTTAACCTCTATTTGTCTAATCCTTTCTCTTGTAACATTAAACATTTTACCTACTTCTTCTAGTGTTCTTGAATATCCATCGACCAATCCATATCTATAACAAATTACTTTATTTTCTCGTTCACTTAAAGTCTGTAGTATTTTTGACAATTCTTCTCTAAGTAGATTTCTATGTGTAGCTTCATGTGGATTAAGACAATTATTATCTTCAATAAAATCTCCAAATTCACTATCCTCGTCATAACCAATAGGTGTTTCAAAAGATATCGGCTCTTGATTCATCTCTAATATGCTTTTTATTCTCTCTGGTTCCATATTAAGTCTTTCTCCCAATATTTCCGGTGTTGGCTCTTTCCCTGTATTTTGAAGATAAAGTCTACTCTCTTTTTTTATTTTATTAATTGTTTCTATCATATGTACCGGTATTCTAATAGTTCTACCTTGATCTGCTATCGCTCTTGTAATTGCCTGTCTAATCCACCAAGTTGCATATGTGCTAAATTTATATCCCTTTTTATATTCAAATTTTTCTGCAGCTTTAATAAGTCCAAGATTTCCCTCTTGAATTAAATCTAATAATTTTAGTCCTCTATTTGTATGTTTTTTAGCAATACTAACTACTAATCTTAAGTTTGATTCTACTAAAATATCTTTTGCAGTCTTATCACCTGCTTCAATTTTTTTAGCTAATTCTACTTCGTGTTCATATGTAAGTAAAGGAACTTGACCAATTTCTCTAAGATACATTTTTATAGATTCATCAACATTTATATTTTCCATTTGAAGTATATTTTCTGCTGATAACTCTTCCTCTGAGACTTCAACAATACTTTCTGGATCAAAATCATCTTCTAATGTATCATCCGGCTCATAATACGATTCATCATTCATCTCTATGTCTTCTATATCCGATGGTAATTCATCACTAAAAATATCTTTTTTTAAATTTTCTAAATTTTCGATCTTTTTTTTATCTATCTCGTCTTTTTCTTTAAAATCAGTTTCTGCTTCATCTGTTAATTTTTTTGTTGTTTTTTTAGAAGTTTTTTTCGTTATAGATTTTGTTGTTTTTACATCTTGATTTTCTGTAATCTCTTTCTCTTTTATTACTGAAGGCATATCTTTTTTTTCTTTAGTAGTTTTTTTTACAGTTTCTTTTTTTGTTTTTTTTGGAGCATCCTCTTGTTCGATTTTTTCTTCAGTTTGATCGTCAGATTTTAATTCAGTTTTTTTAGCTTTTTCAATTTCAATACTAGTTTCATCAATTACTTTTATTCCAAGTTGTACTAACCTCTCTATAAACGGAATAACTTCTTCAGGCGGAAAATCATTAGGTAAGTTTTCATTTAAATGTTTATATGTAATTTCTCCGTCTTTTTGAGCTATTCTCATTAATCTAAGAAGTTTCTCATTTTTGATAAATTTTTTCATAACTTTAATCCTCCTCAAAACAAATTCTTAATTTTTTTTATAATTTCAACTCTCTTATAAATTAGATTATTTTTTTCTTCATTTGTTAGACTCACATCCCCTAACATAATTCCAATTTCCTTTTCTTCCTCTTTCAATTGGATAAATTCCCAACTTTTTTTTATCTCTTCATAATACCTATCATAATCAGATATTATGTCAATATTATAAATAATCTCTATAATTTTATCTTTATCATAATCTTCTAAATTAGTATCATTTATTATAGCATATTCTAAATTATCTCTATTGTAATTTCTTCGAATTGATTCTATAATATCTCTATAAAATGTATTACTAAATAATATGTTTGAAAAATTATTTAAATATTCTTTCTTTTGTAGTATAAGCTTTAACGTTAATAATTCTAATTTTTCATCACGATTTTTCATTATCATATTATTTTTTTCTATATTTTTATAGACATATTTATTATTATATTTAATATGCTCTTCCAGCGCTTTTACATCTATATCTATGTTTTTAGAAAGTTTATCGAGATAGATATTATACTCTATTTTATTACTAAGATTTAAAAAAAAATCATAAAACTTTTCTATAAATTTTTTTTTCCCAATTACATTGCTTATATCAATATATTTTAAATAATAAAAATAAAGAAAATCAAATATTTCTTTACTTTTTTTTATATTATCTATAAATTTATCACGACCATATTTTTTAAGAAATTCGTCAGGATCTTTCGCACCTTCTAATTCTAATACTCTAATGTTAAAATCATGTTTTTTTAAAATATTAGCAGCTCGTTCTATTGCTTTTTTCCCTGCTTCATCCATATCATATGCAATGATAATATTATGTGTATATTTTTTTAGTAATTTAGCTTGATTTTCAGTAAGACTTGTCCCTAATGTAGCAACAGTCATATCAAAACCATATATATGCATTGATATTACATCCATATACCCTTCCACAAGTATTGCATAATCATTTTTACGAATAACTCTTCCTCGGTCAATAAGACCATATAAATTATTACCCTTTTTAAAAATTTCAGATTCAGGTGAATTTAGATATTTTGCAATATCCTTATTCTCTTCAGTTGTTCTTCCTCCAAATCCTATTATTTTACCACTATATGAATATATTGGAAACATAACTCTATCACGAAACACATCATAAGCTCCTTTTTCACCCTGTTTTACCACTCCAGCAGCTATAATGTCCACTAATTCATACCTTCGTGCTTTAAGTTCATTTAAGAGGTGATTCCAGCTGTTTTTAGCATAACCAATTTCATATTTATTTATAAATTGCATATTAATATCTCTATTATTAAGATAGTTTATAATCTCTTTTTCACTTTTTATATTTTCTTTAAAAATTTGAAGTGTATCTTCTAAAATTTGTGTATAAATCTCTTTTTTTTTATTTATTTCCTGTGAAAATTCATTTCTTGTAGTCGTTCTTACGGCAATATCATATTTTTGTGACAACTCTTTTATTGCATCTATATAGTTTAAATTATTATGTTTCATATAAAAATCTATTGAGTTTCCACCAACACCACAACCAAAACATTTATAAATATTTTTACTAGGGGTAACATAAAAAGACGGTGTTTTCTCTTCATGAAATGGACATAATCCACGATAAGATATCCCCTGTTTTTTTAATTCTATATACTCGCCTATAACCTTTACAATATCTAATTCGGAAGCAAGTTTTTCTATATCGTCATTATTATATATCATTTTAACCTCATTTATTTAAAAATATATTTATTAAAATATAATTGTACACTATAAAGTATAGTATATTTTTGTGCTATATGCAACTTTTTATTCAAATTTATTTTCAATTATTTACCTTACTTACTCTAATATAGAAGACAGATTAGGAATAATTTGTTTTTTTCTAGAAACAACACCTTTTAAATACATTTTATCATTTTTTAATTCTTGATTGAATGCATCTGCTGCAATTTTTTTACCTTTCCCTACAAACAAGCAATTAGAATCACCTTTCACAATATCTGTAATTAAAAGCATTAATAAATAGTAATTAAAATTTTTCTCCATATTTTTCATATATTCAAAAATTTCTTCCTCTTTTTCGCTTATTTTTTCACTATCAACAGCCATTACCTGTGCTACTCCAACTTTTTTATTCCCAATAATAAAGTCTTTAAAATCTTGGTTAAAAATTTCATGCGGTGTTTTATTTTCAATATTTGAACCATACTTAAACATATTCATTGCAAATTCATCTATATTTATTTCAGCAATTTCAGACAACTGTTTTGCAATTATTTTATCTATTAATGTACATGTAGGTGATCTAAATATAACAGTATCAGACAATATTGCTGCACACAATAATCCTGCAATTGGTTTTTCAATTACAACATTATTTTCAAAATAAATATTCGCAATTATTGTTGCTGTACTACCTACAGGTTCATTTCTAAAATAAATAGGATTTTTTGTTTTAATTTCATCTATTCTATGATGGTCTATTATTTCAATAATATCAACATCTTCTATCCCGTCAATAGCCTGTGATCTAGAATTATGGTCTAATAAAATTAATTTTTTTTGTGTATATGAAATTATATTATATCTAGCTAATATTCCAATAACTTTATTTTTCCCATCTATAACAGGATAAAATTTTTGTCTCTTTTTTTGCATTTTTTCTTGCACTTCATCAATAAATTCGCTTGTATTAAAGTTTACTAAATTTTTTTTAGTCATAATATATTCTACAGGTATACTTTGGTTAATAAGTCTTGCTGTACTAAATGTATCATAATCAGTTGCTAAAATAATAGCCTTTTTCTCAATGGCATAATTAACTATATCCTCAGATACATTTTCTATACCGCCTGTTATTATAATGCAATTTGCACCTAATTCTATACATTTTCTTTGGCACTCAACTCTGTTTCCAAGGATAACAATATCTCCTTTTTTCACCTCTTGTTCTAGTTTATTAGAACTTAATACAGCAATAAAAACACGACCTGTAGTATTAAAATCTTTCTCTTCACCTACAATTATCATCGCATTTAATGTTTCGTAAATATTTTGTAATTTTGTTTTACTAGTTTTAATCATCTCGTTATCAAAAGGTTCCATATATTTATTTGCAATATCAGTCAGTGTAAGAATCCCCTCTATTTTTTTATTTTTATCTACAACAGGTAAAAATTTCAAAGTATTTTCCTTCATTAGCAACCATGCATTTTTTATTGACAATTCCTTATTTATAGTCGTTGCTTCATCAAGAATTAGATCCGATACTCTTGTTCGCATTGTTGTTACATATTTCGGAGGTTCTACATTAAAATAATTTAGTACGTATTCCGTTTCTTTATTAATTTCTCCTGCTCTAATTGCAATAGCATCGTATCCCATATTTTTCTTGAATTCTGCATAAGCAATTGCTGAACATATAGAGTCTGTATCTGGATTTTTATGGCCAATAATATAAAGTTTCTCTTTATTTTTTTTCATAAGAATATAGTTTTCTCCTTTTTATTTATATTGAATTATATTTTTAACAACATTATATGAATTTTGTTTATAAAATAATATTTTTATATTTCAATGTTTATATTAGCAAGATTTTTACTATTTATTTATAAATTAATAAATAAAAAAAATATGTTTATATAAGACTATTTTTATTAAATAACCTTATATAAACATAATATTCTTTTATATATATTAAAGCTTGGCAAGTACCTATTCTCCCGATCCGTTACCAGACAAGTACATTTGGCGTTACAGGACTTAACTTCCAGGTTCGAAATGTTACTGGGTGTACCCCCTAAACTATCCTCACCAAGCTATTTTAAACTTTTTCATAGTTTTTTATCTATTCTTTTTTTTAAAGACACTCAAAAT
>JAAYPW010000019.1 GCA_012519615.1 Fusobacteriota bacterium | reverse complement strand
TAAATAGCGATTTTGTAATGAAAAATAATATAAGTATAGAGTTAATTTTAGTTAAATTATAAAAAATGATTGACAAAATAGAATTAATTTAGTAAAATAACATAATTGAGTGTACAAAAATTTAGTACTGTTATAATAAAAAAATAAAAGAGATATAGAAAAAATATATCAATACAAAGGAGAAAAAGATGAGTGGAAGAGAACTTTTAAAAAAAATAATTTTACCAGTAGAATTAAAAGAGCTTTTAGACAAGTCAAATAAGAAAGTATTTGTTCCTGAAAGTAGAAGTGAATTAGTAGATATGGCTTTTGGTGAAAAAAATGAAGATCTATTTGAAGTAGCTTATGATGTAGAAGGTCATGGTAGAATAGTAGAAGCAACTGTTGCAAAATGTAAAAATGGAGCAGCTGTTAACTACACAGATGCATATATGAGAAGAAGAGACCCAGACAGTATGGTAATTGCAGATTTATCTGCTACTGATAAAAAGAAATATATAGATGCATATGATAATAATTTTTCTGATGTTAGAATGGATACATTTAAATGGTTAGCGGAGCAAGATTTAATCGTAATGCCATTTATGTCAGGTGGAAGTGAACTAGGATACCCTTCATTACTTATTTCACCAGCAAATGCTGCATTTTTCGCTGCGGGATTATCTGATTTACAAAAATTAATTCCGGCTAGTAAAATTGGGGAAGTTTATGATCCAAAAGCTATTATATATTTAGCGCCAACATTTAGACATACGCATTTTAATGGTAAACAAATTGTAGTACATAATAGAATCAAAACAGAGCATGAATTGCATGAATTATTCTCATACAATCTATATCCAGGACCAAGTGCAAAAAAAGGTGTATACGGAGTACTTTTAAATCTTGGTGAAAAAGAGGAAGAGGGATGGGTAACAGCACATGCTTCTACAGTTAGAATAATCACACCTTATGACAATACTTTAGCTATTATGCACGAAGGTGCTAGTGGTGGAGGTAAAAGTGAAATGCTAGAACCAATTCACAGAGAACCAGATGGTAAAATGCTATTTGGTAAAAATGTTAAAACTGGCGAAGATGTATTTATGGAGATGAAAGAAGTAGGAATACTTGAACCAGTTACAGATGATATGGCTTTATGCCATCCATCATTACAAAATGGAAAAAAATTAGTAGTTAAAGATGCTGAAGATGGATGGTTCTTAAGAATAGACCACATTAATAAATATGGTACAGATCCTTATTATGAAAGATTATGTACTCATCCAAAAGAGCCTTTAATATTCTTAAATATAGATGGTACACCAAATGCAACTTGTTTAATTTGGGAACATACGTTAGATTCACCAGGTAAACCTTGTCCAAATCCAAGAGTTATATTACCTAGACATCATATACCAAACATTGTTGATGACCCTGTGGAAGTTGATGTAAGAAGTTTTGGAGTAAGAATGCCCCCTTCAACAAGAGAAAATCCGACATATGGTATTTTAGGATTATTCCATGTATTACCACCAGCACTTGCATGGATATGGAGACTTGTAGCACCAAGAGGATATGCAAATCCAAGTATTGTTACAAAAGATGATTCTGGAATGGGTAGTGAAGGTGTAGGCTCATATTGGCCATTTGCTACAGGTAAAAGAGTTGACCAAGCGAATTTACTTTTAAAACAAATTATTAACACACCAGAAACAAGATATGTATTAATACCGAATCAACATTTAGGAAGCTATAAAGTTGGATTTATGGCTGAATGGGTAGCTAGAGAATATATATCAAGAAAAGGTGGAGCGAAATTTACTGATGACCAATTAGTAGAATCAAAATGTCCATTATTAGGGTATGCATTAGAGAGCTTAAAAATAGATGGTACTCATATAAGAAAAGTATTCTTACAAACAGATTTACAACCAGAATTAGGAGAGGAAGCATACTACAAAGGTGCTGAAATATTAACAGAGTTCTTTAAAAAAGAGTTAAGAAAATATTTAACACCAGAATTAGATCCTTTAGGAAGAGAAATTATAGAGTGTGCTCTTAATGATGGAAAAGTATCAGATTATCTAAAATTTTTAGAGATGAAAATTAAATAATATATATATAAAGGTTATTCATTAATTGAATAACCTTTTTTTTATTAAATTTAATTTTATTTTTGAATTTCATGTTCATTTAAAATATAAAAATTTTATTACTTTTTTTAAAACTAAGTTCTATGCTCTAATCGCTGCATTTAATCTGTGATTAAAATAATGTTTGGACTTTATTTTTCAAAATTGTCTATATTTACATTAAATTTCCTGCATATTAAATTAGAAAAAGTCCACATTCTTATTTTAGTATTTATACTTTTATTAATCTAGAAGATGTTACTCTTTACGTTTTTAATTAGTAAAAATATACATAAATTTATAATAAGTCTAAACTTTTTTATATTTATTTTGTAATTTCACAACCTCATTATAACTTAGTTCCCCACCGAAAATATCTAACGAACTTCCTATTGTGTAGTGAAGATTTTTATTACCAATATTATTTAAAAGATTTATATCATCGTAGGATTTAATCCCGCCTGCATATGTAAATGAAATATCACTCCATTCTAATAGATTATGTACAAGATTAACATCAAATCCCTGTTTTTTCCCCTCTACATCTACAGCGTGTATAAGAAATTCATCACAAAATTCTGATAACATAGAGATATTTTCTTTATTAAGATAAAAATCTGTAAATTTTTGCCAACGATCGGTAACTACATAGTATTTTCCATCTCTAATTCTGCAACTTAAATCCAAAACAAGGTTATCTTTTTTTACAGTATGAACAAGTTTTTTAAGGTTATCAAAATTAATCTTACCATCTTGAAATACATATGATGTTACAATTACATGACTGGCACCATTATCTAAATAAAACATTGCATTGTTAGAATTAATCCCACCGCCAATTTGTAGACCATTAGGATATGCTGATAATGCATTAACAGCAGCGTCCTTATTTCCCTCACCTAGCATAATCACATGCCCACCTTTAAGATTATCTTTTTTAAATAAATTTGCATAGTAAGCAGGTTCTTTTTCGGAAACATAATTTTCAACTAAACCATCTCCACTATCATTTAAAGTACCACCAACAATCTGTTTTACCTTACCATTATGTATATCAATACATGGACGAAACATAGTAATTACCACCTTTCAAAGTTATTTTTATATATTATATCACGTTTTATTAGAAAACAAAAGTATAAATTGAATTAAACTTGCTATTATATATTGTAATAATAAAAAATAAAATTAAAAAGGGGGAAAAAATTGAAAAAAAATCTAATTATATTATTAACATTGATTATGTTAATAGCGTTTACTGGTTGTTTTAATAATAATGAATCAGATAAGATAAATGCAAGTAAAGGATTAATTATTACTAAAACAGAAGATGGAATTATTGTCACAACTGAGAAAAAAATATTAGCAACAGAGATAGAAATTGTAGGGGAATTAAGTAGTGAAACTGTTTTATTTTCAAATGACAATCTTAATATAGTACAGGAAAAAGAGGGAAAGAAAGTATTGTACATATCTAATTACGGTATGGAAAAAAACATCTCTTTTGAAATTAAAAATAAAAAAAATGGAACAATAAATTTAATTAAAGAGTTATCAGAAAGTGCAATAATAAGCGATAAAGCGACTAAAAGAGCTGGAGAGAAACTTCTTGGTGATTTTAATGGAGATAATATTGTAAATATGCAAGATTTTTCATTGTTACAAGCTAATTTTGGGAAAAATATTATTGCTTATGATATTGGACCTGCTACAAAAGGTAGTGGCAATTGGGCTGGAATATTTTGTTATGCTAATGGAGATGGTATTGTAGGACTAGAGGATTTAGCTGTTTTTTCTGTAAATTTCGGTAAAGAGATGCCAAAAGAGGAAGAAAAAGATAAAGAAATTTTTGCAAACTCTATTAATATAGCAATTACAAAAATAAATTTGGAAATAGGGGAAACAATAAATTGTACGGCAACAATTTCACCAGAAAATACAACAAATAAAACTATATTATGGGAAGTAAGTAATCCAAATATAATAAATATAAATGCTATTGATGAAATTGGTGTAATCACAGCAATTTCAGCTGGTACTTCTATAGTTACAGTTACCACCTCTAATGGTAAAACAGCTTCAATTACAATAAATGTATTAGCTAAAGAGGAAGAAAAAGAGGAAGAGATTACAGGAATAGAAGTTTATGCTAAATTTACACATATATGGGCTTGGAATAAAAATGGTAGTGGTGAGGTAAATGAGTTTAAAACGTGGCCAGGGCAATTAATGGAAGCTGCTGATGGTGAATGGAAAAAATGGTATTTTCCTGATGCAAAATCAATAAATTTATTATTTACCAATAATGAAGCTAATAAAACAGATGACCTTAAAATTACAGCTGAAGGGAGATATTGGTATATAAATGGTAAATTTGAAACATCAAATCCAGAAAAAGATACAGTTGCACCTGAAATGTCAATTTTACCAGAACCTACAAAATTAGAAAATGGAATATTATATTATGAAAATGAAAATTTAAATATTACATTAAAAATAACAGACAATCAAGATAAATCACCAAAGGCATACTATACAATTAATGGATCTACACCAAGTGCAAGTAGTACGGAGTATTTAGGTGGGGAAATTGCTATTACAGATAATACAACATTAAAAATATATACAATTGACAAAGATGGTAATAATAAAATATATACATATATATTTAAATTAAATCAAGATACTGTAGCACCTATTGTAAAGGCTACACCAGATGCAGGGAGATTCACAGAGGGAGAAACTGTGAAAGTAATACTAACTATTACAGATAATAAAGATAGTAATCCAAAACTATATTATACAATAGACGGGAAAGAACCAATTGAAGATTTTAATTATCTATATAATGGACAGATAATCACAATTACAGAAAGAACATTAATAAAAACGCTTGCTGTAGATGTATCAGGAAATAAAATTACAAAAGATTTTAATTATACATTTTCGGGTGGAAGTGGAGGTAATTCTACATTTAGAGACTTTAGAGAGGAAAATATATATTTCATGATGACAGATAGATTCTGTGATGGAGATAAATCGAATAATAATATTTGGGGAGATGAATATTTACCAGGTGGAGAATCTCAAATGTATGAATATAGTGAATCTAAAACAGGGGTATTATCATATTATCATGGTGGAGACTTTGCTGGGATTATAAAACATCTAGATTATCTTAAAGAGATGGGATTTACTGCAATATGGATAACACCAGTTGTGAAGCAACCAGAAGGGCGTTATTATTACAACGAAACTGATTCGTATGAAGCATCTGCATTCCATGGATATTGGGGATTTGACTTTGACCAAATTGATCCACATTTACATTCAAGTGGAAAAAATAGTGATGGATGGGATGATTTTAAAGCTTTAGCAAATGAATTACATAGTAGAGATATGAAATTAATGTTAGATATTGTTGTAAATCACGGTACACCAGGTACACCTTCTGCACCGACAAAATGGTTAAAAGATAAAGGGACTGTGATTATGGATGGACAAACATTCTCTTTTGAAAATGATCCGTATAAAGATATAGCAGATAAGTCAAAAGGATTTTTTAACTATTTAGGTGGATATCAGTGTGTGGATTTAATTGACTTTAATGAAAGAGGTCCAGATGGTTATGATGCAAGAGAACATTTAAAAAATGTATATAAAAGATTTATAGATGCAGGAGTAGATGCATTTAGAATTGATACAGTTGCTTATATGACAAACGAGTGGTGGGGAGAATTTGCAGACGATATGTATAATCATGCAAAAAGTATCGGTAATGATTATTTCTATATGGTAGGGGAATCTTGGACAGGAAGAGGAACTGCAATAGAGAGACATAGCATGGATAAAACAAACTCATTTCATATGTTAGATATGCAATTATCATGTATGGATTATCCTGGAGAGATGCATAAAGTATTCAGTGGAGGAGGAGATTATTCTCTATTTAATACAGTGACATCTAGAGATGAAATTGAGGGGCTTACAGCAGAACAAGCTACTTGGACAGGAATGTTTGTAGATAATCACGACGTATTCAGAGCAAATGGAATATTTAACGAGCAACAATATAAAAATGCATTAACTTATATTTATCTATTTAGAGGAATCCCTATTGTATATTATGGTACAGAAGCAATGTATGCATGGGAAGGTGCATATGCGACTACAAATAAAGATGACGTTGTAGCAAGATGGATGTTTGGGGATAGAGGCATTAATTATGTAAAAGAGAATAAACCTCCAATGTATAAACATATAAAAATGTTAAATAGTGTAAGATTAGAATCCGAAGCTATTCAAAAAGGGATTCAAAATAATATTACATTAGGTGGAGATAAAGCAATATTCACAAGAAGTCATAATGGAAAAATAGCATATGTTGCAATAAGTAAGGGTGCTGGATATAGTCACACATTCACAGATATGAGTAGTGGAACATATAAAGTAATTACTCCAAACAGTGATGGTACTTTTAGTAAAACTACAGAAACTATTTCAGGTTCATATTCTGTAAATGTACCGGATAATGGATTTGTAATTGTAGAATTAAATTAATAATATAAAAGAGAGAGATGTATAAAAAACATCTCTTTTTTTTATAAATTTCAATATAATCGTGTAATAAAATTCAACTATTAAGTATTATTTAATAAAAAAATGTAATTTATTTCGTTTAATATTTTTCTTAAGAAAATAATATATTAGAATTCCATGTTTATTTATAATATAATTATTGTTTTGTTACTGATTTTATTAGAATAGATTCCATCTCTATTTTTTCTAGCTTTTTTAAATTATTTTACATTTTTTTGAAAAAAAAAATAAAATGGCAATATATATGTAAAAAAGGAGGAATTTAATAGAAAAATAATCTATTAGAGAATAAGATGAACGATTGGTATAAACTTGTAATTGCAGATTTTAATAGAATAGAGATTCAAACTATAATGCAACATTATGATGATATAAATGATGTAATAGATGAGGACATTAATTATTTATCAAATTACTATAGTATAAGTAAAGATAAATTTATTAAACTACAAAATATAACAATTGAAGAATTTCTAAATGTTAAAATGAAATATATAAATGAGAAAATAAAAATTATATGTATAAAAGATGAGGAGTACCCATTTATATTGAAGCAAATAGAGAATCCACCTGTTTTTTTATATACAAAGGGGGATATAAATATACTACACAATCATAAAATTATGGCAATTGTCGGTACAAGAAAGATGACTCAATATGGAAAAGATGGTGTAATAAAATTTGCAGAAGGGTTATCAAATGAAAATATTACAATAGTAAGTGGCCTAGCATTGGGAATTGATAAAGTCGCACTAGAGACTGCAGTAAAAAATAACGGAAAAGTAATTGCAGTAGTAGGTTCTGGATTAGATATTGTTTATCCACCATCAAATAGAAAATTATGGGATGAAATAATTGAAAAAGGGGTAATTGTTTCAGAATATCCGTTAGGTGTCCAACCATTTAACTGGAATTTTCCTGAACGAAACCGTATAATTGCAGGATTAGCAAAAGGTGTAATAGTTGGAGAATCAGCAAAAGAGGGTGGAAGCTTAATTACTGCAAAACTAGCATTAGATTTTTCAAGAGAAGTATTCGCTATACCGGGAAATTTATCGTTTCCATCATTTGAAGGGTGTAATAATATTATTAAACGTGGTGAAGCGAAATTAGTAACAGAAGTTTATGATATTTTAGAGGAATTTAATTGGGAAAATAATAATATTGGAATTGAATTAGATATTAGTAAATTGTCAAAAAATGAATTAAATATATACAACATATTATACGATGAGAAATCTATGGATGCTATAATAAATGAAACTGGATACAATACAAGTGAAGCAATAAGTATAATAATGGAATTGGAATTAAAAGGATATGTGAAAAGTATAAATGGTGCTAAATATATTAGATGTTAAAAAGGATATAAAACTGAAGTTTTATTTTAAAAATTATAATTTCATTCTATAATTTTAAATATTACTTAATAATGTTATTTTATTTAATATTTTCTATAAAAAAATTATATATGTACGTTTAAACTTATTTAATTTTATAACTATTTTATTTTAATTTTGTTGGGGTAGATTTTATATCTGCCCTTTTTTTTAACTTGTATCCATCCGTGGCTAAAATTATATTTTAGTTTTTAAGATTTTTTATAATTACATTTTATTTTTGTATAATTAAATTAGAAAAGGTGATATCATTACTTCAAAATCTATAGTTCTAGAATATGTATATAAAAATTAATATAATACTTTATGCATGTAATAATTTTCAAGTGAAATATTATCACGAATAACGGTATTTTTATTTTTTAAAATAAATCCATTTCTTTCAAAAAATATTTTAGCTGTAATAGAGGAATAAGTGTGCAAAATACTAATTTTATTATCCTTAGCATATTTTTCTATTTCTAATAATAAAGATTTTCCAATTTTTATATTTTGAAAATTTTTATGAACATAAAACATATCAATATATCCTTTATTATCTACATTTGAAAAACCAAGTATAATATTATTTTTTTCGTATATAATTGTATATGAATTTTTAAATTTATTATCCCAATTGTCAAAATCAATAGAATCTTTTGCCCAAACACTAAGCTGCTTTTTTGAATAATGAGAACTATTTATTGTATGTACTGTTTCGTAAAAAAGCTTAAACATCTCTTTACAATATTTAGTTTTATAAATTTTTATCATGTTATACTCCTTAAAATAAAATATATATAATTATATCATAAATTCTAATTTTATTGTATAATAATATTATTAAATTTTATATTATCATAGAGGGGGAATTATTGTGGAAGAAAAAGAAAGAATGTTAAATGGTCTACCTTATTTAGCGAGTTCACCGGTGCTATTACAAGAAAGGGAAAATGCTAAACAATTGTGTTATAAATATAATAAATGTGCTCCAAATAATAAAACAAAAAAATAAAAAATATTAAAAAAATTAATAGGAAAATTGTCAGAAAATGTACATATTGAACCAGATTTTTTTTGTGATTATGGTTATAATATTGAATTAGGGGAAAATTTTTATTCAAATCATAATCTTGTGATTCTTGATGTTGCAAAGGTTATAATTGGAAATAATGTAATGGTCGGTCCAAATTGCTCTATCTTAACAGCTGGACATCCAATTCATTATGATATAAGAAATACAGGATATGAATATGGACAGAGAATTGTAATAGAAGATAATGTTTGGTTAGGTGGGAATGTTGTCATAAATCCAGGTGTTACAATAGGTAAAAACTCTGTAATTGGATCAGGTTCTGTTGTTTTAAAAGACACTGAACCAGATAGTGTATATGCTGGTGTACCTTGTAAAAAAATACGTAATATTACAGATGAAGATAAAAATTATAATTTAAATATACAATTTACTAAATCATCTTATATTATAAATAATTTTTATTTAAATTTATAATTTAATTTTAGTTTTGTACATGATTATATTTGGATGAAAATATTGCAAATAAATATCATTTCATTATAATTCTTTAAGTTGATTTTTACCAAATAAAAATTATATGTATTCGTCCATTATTTCTAATCTATGATTAAAAAAATAATATATTAAAAGAAAAATATTTATAAATTAATATTATAAATTCTTATTGAAATTAAAAAATTAAAATGTTATAATTTACTAGATACAGAATAAAAAAAAATTTTTTTATAATATCTTTAGAGATTATCAAGTAATAATTTTCAAAGATAAATAATATAATAAAGGTATTAATATTATAAAATATTATATAGGAGGTGAAAACTACTAAAATTAATTTAGTAGTATAATATGGGATTATTCAGTTTTATTAAATCTCAACTTATTGAGGTAATAGAGTGGTTAGACAATTCAAATGATACTATGGTATATAGATTTCCTGTTCAAAATCAGGAAATAAAAATGGGAGCACAACTAACTGTAAGGGAATCTCAAATGGCAGTATTTGTAAATGAAGGTGTCATTGCAGACGTATTTACACCAGGAAGATATACTCTTACAACTGAAAATATGCCAGTTCTTACAAAAATAAAGTCATGGAAATATGGTTTTAATTCACCCTTTAAAGCAGAGATCTACTTTGTAAATACAAAACAATTCTCAAATCAAAAATGGGGCACATCTAATCCTATTATGATGCGAGACCAAGATTTTGGTGTAATTAGATTACGTGGATATGGTATATACTCTTTTAAAGTTTCGAATCCAGTTATTTTCTTAAAGGAGATATTTGGTACAAATGGTAGTTTCACAACAGATAAAATTACAGAGCACCTAAAAAGAATGATTGTTTCAGGTGTATCAGATGCAATTGCAGAGTCAAGAATACCTGCACTAGATTTAGCTATGAATTATGATGAACTTAGTTTAGCAGCAAAAAATAAATTTCAATCAAAATTTAATGAGATGGGATTTGAATTAAGCTCGTTTTATATAGAGAATTTATCATTACCAGAAGAGGTAGAAAAAGCAATGGACAAGAGAACATCAATAGAGGCTCTTGGAAATTTAAATAAATATACACAATACCAAGCTGCAGAAGCAATGAGAGATGCAGCACAAAACGAAGGGAATCCATTTGCAAGTGCAGGAGTGGGATTTGGTGCAGGGAATATTATGGGTCAGATGATGGGTGCATCAATGGGAAATCCTAATAATATTAATCAAAATCCACAAGCAAATAATAATAACAATATTAATTGTCCAAAATGTAATGCAAGTTTAAATAATAATGCTAAATTTTGTACTGAATGTGGTACAACAATAGGTAGTTCAAAAAAGACTAACTGTATATCTTGTAAAGCGTTAATAGATGAAACTACAAAATTTTGTCCAGAGTGTGGATCTAAGCAACAAAAACAATGTCCAAATTGCAATGTAGAGATCACAGGAAATACAAAAATTTGTCCAGAATGTGGGACTAAAGTGTAGGTGATGATTTGGAAACAAATAATCTAAATGATGATGAATTAGAAAAAGCAAAAATTAAAGAGGAACATATATCTTATACATGTAAATCGTGTGGTGGAAATTTGGAATTTAATCCCAAAAATCATACAATGAAATGTCCGTATTGTAGCACAGAAGAGGAGTTTGAATTTGAGATTGTAGACGATATAAAAGAATACGATATTATGAAAGGGATTTCTAATAAAAGTCGCGATTGGGGAATTGAGATGCGTATTTTAAAATGCGAATCTTGTGGTTCCACAAATAATATAGATACATCTACAAAAGCGTCATTTTGTCCATTTTGTGGTTCATCTCATATAGTTAGCGATGAAATGTATGAAGATGATATGATAACTCCAGAAACAATAATACCATTTAAAATAGAGAAAAAAGAAGCAAAAGAGAGATATAAAGAGTGGATTAATAAATTATGGTTTGCACCCAATAATCTTAAAATGTTCGCTGAATCAGATTCATTACAAGGGGTATATATACCTTTTTGGACATATGATGCTGATACAACAACAATATATAATGCAACTCGCGGTGATTATTACTATGTAACACACACAACATATGAAAATGGTCAGAAAGTTACGAAAACAGAGCAAAAAATAAGATGGACATATGTTTCTGGAAATTATACAAGATATTTTGATGATATTTTGGTAAGTGCATCGAAAAATATACATCAAACAACAATAAAAGAGATAAATGATTATAATTTAAAGCAACTTATAAATTACAATCCTAAATTTTTATCAGGCTTTCTCGCTGAGCGGTACACAATTAATCTAGAAACAGGGTGGAATACTGCAAAAATAGATGTAGATATTGGGATAGAAAAAGGAATAATTAATAAAGTTGGTGGTGATATATGTAATATTACTTATAAAAATACAAATTATAATCAAGTTTTATATAAACATCTATTACTTCCAATATGGTTATCAACATATAAATATAAAAATAAATTATATAAATATTATGTTAATGGTGCAACAGGTAAAATATACGGTACAAGACCATATTCTATTATTAAAATATTACTATTTACAATATTTATATTTGCTATATCAGCGGCTATAGTATTTATCTTAAAATACTATTCTGACTAACGAAATAAAATATAGAATAAAGGAGGATATTTAGTATAAATTTTACTAAATAAATAAAATTGAAAGCATTGGCATTATTTTCAGGTGGATTAGATAGTTCACTTGCTGTAAAAGTAATTAAAGAACAGGGAATTGAAGTTATAGGATTAAATTTTGTTTCCTATTTTTTTGGTGGTGAGAATGAACGATCGGAAAAAGCAGCAAAAGAGCTAGGAATCCAATTAGAATATATTGATTTTAAAGAAAGACATCGTCTTATGATGTTAAATCCTGTATGTGGTTATGGTAAAAATATGAATCCATGTATTGATTGTCATGGGTTAATGATAAAAATTGCGTATGAAAATTTAGAAAAATATGGAGCAAATTTTATAATAACAGGTGAAGTTTTAGGTCAAAGACCAATGTCACAAAATAGAATTGCTCTTAAAAGGGTAGATAAATTATCTGGAACAACAGGTTATGTGGTAAGACCACTATCAGGTCAATTAATGGAAGAAACCATACCTGAAAAAATGGGATGGATCAGTAGAGAAAAATTACTAAATTTCAATGGACGTAATCGTACACCACAAATAGAACTTGCAAAAAAATATAATCTTGTTCATTACCCTAGTCCCGGTGGCGGATGTCTACTTACAGAGCCTAACTACAGTAAAAGATTAAAAATTATAAAAGATGATAACAATTTTCATAAAGATTATCTATTTTATTTAGCAAAAAATACTAGAATGTATAAACTGAATACTGGAAAATATATTTTTGTGGGGCGTGATGAGGAATCTAATCAAGAGTTATCTAAATATAAAGAATATGGAAGTATCTATATAACAACACATAAAGTTCCAGGGCCTTATATAATTGGGATAGGAGATTTTGAAGAAAATGATATTACATTTGCAAAAGAACTTTTTTCTAGATATTCAAAAATAAAAGGTGAATGTGAAATAGAGATGAATTATAATGGTGAAGTAATAAAAATTGGTATAATTGATAAAAATAAGCTTGAAAATATGATGAAAGAATTACAAATTGTAAATTAAAATAAAAAAAGATGGATATTAAATATAAAT
>JAAYPW010000018.1 GCA_012519615.1 Fusobacteriota bacterium | reverse complement strand
GAACAAGATAAAGTAGAAGTACAGTTTAAAGCTGGTGCATACTACTCAGAGGGTGGTGAGTTGTTTGGCGATATTATCGAATAAAAAAGGGATATTATTTACACTTATATTTCTTCTAAGCATCACTACATTTGCATCTACCAATATGAAGCAGAAAGCTTTACAATTACTTAGAAAACAGTATCCTAATCAAAAAACATACGAAAATATTGTTAGTATGTACGAAAGACAATATCCACAGTTTTCAGAATATTTATCAGAAGATATTTATTGGGAAGGGGTATATACATTCCCAAGAGGTGAAAATATATTTTTAACAAAGGTATATGATACTAAGAAAATTGAGGAAGAGATAAAAAGAGTAGAGGCATTAATTGATACTATATTTATAGAATTATCATTTATCATGAAAGATTCTGGTAATAATTGGAGTGCGACATTTTATTACAAAGAAGAAAATAGTGGAGCTAGAGGAAATACTGGTAATGTAAGAAAAAGTATAACTAATAGAGAAGACAATTTCATTGCTAATAAAGAAGCATTTGATTTAATAGCTGGACAAAATAACGAGCCAACACTTACTATAGTACATAGAAAAAGTGGAGTTAAAAAAATATTAAGACAAAAAACAGGTAGATAAATTATTAAAATAAAATAAATAAATAAATAATATGAAGGAGGAAATTTTTTATGAGTAAAAGAATGTTATTAATACTTATGGTTTTATTCTCGTTTTTAACAACGACAGCTTTATATGGTTCAGAAGATAATAAGGCAGAATCAAAAAGACAGGCTGCAATTGAAGAAGCATTTATGAAAAAATTAGACGGGGTTAGATATCCTGCAGAGTTAGACTTTAAAGGTACAAGTTTATCAGATGCTTTAAGCATAATTTCAAGAACAAGTGGAGTAACAATAGTTGCCGCTGCACCAGTTGCAGATAAAAAAATCGACTTATATTTACCAAGAGACGACAAAAAAACTCTTAAAAGAGTTATAGACACAATCAAATCTACAAATGGATTAACAAGTAAAGTTTTAAACGATACTTTAATTTTAAGTTCTGATATTTTACCTGCTGGTGCTGGAATAAGCATTCCTAATGGAAAAGTTGTAGGGAAAGTTACAGAAATTGATAAATTAAATGGTATTAAAGGTGTTACAATGTCTTTAAGTGATGACAGTAGTACACTAGTATTATCAGATGTCGGTGGAGCATTTATTATTGATGAAGTAAAACCAGGAACATATATATTAAAAGCTACTAGAAAAGGTTATTTACCAAGTGGAGACATTGTAGAAGTAAAACCTGGAGAGACTACAAATATCAATGTAGTTTTAAGTAAACAAGAAAGAATTCAGCCGTTAACAGCTAAAGATAAAAAAATCGGTAAAGTTGTAAAATCTAATGGTGAGATTAGTGATACAAAAATGATCGAATTATTATACTCATCACCTAACGAAGTTAAAGATGTAGTTAAAGAGATAGTTACATTAGATAATATTGTTGTTGATGAAAAAATAAATACACTAATATTAGTAGGTACAGAGGAAAATATAAAAACAGCTACAAACTTAATAGAACAATTAGATACACCTCAAAAACAAGTAAGAGTAAAAGCTAGAATTTATGATTTAACTAGTAAATTAGCTAAAACAGTTGGAGTAGACTGGAGTGCTAGGACTCAAGATGGAGACTATACATTTGATGGTGGAGCAATGTTCTCTGCTGAAAAAGGTATGGATTTAATATTTGGAGACTTTGTAAACAACACGTTACAATTTACATTAAGTATGTTAGAATCAACTGGTGACGTAGATATTCAAGCAGAACCAAGTGTTGTAACATTAAATGGTGAAGTTGCAGACTTAAAAGTTGTAACAGAAGAAATTGTTGGATTTGAAAAAGAAACTGAAGATGACGGTAGTTCAAGTGAAAAACCATTATTTAAAGAAGCTGGGATAATTTTACAAGTAAGACCAATAATTAAAAGTGATGAAACAATTATAATGGAAGTTTATGCTAAATTATCAAAATTCGTAAAAGAAGGATCATATGATAGTGCTGGAGAAATTAAAAGTGAATTAAAAACAATTGTAAGAGTAAAATCAGGTGAATCAGTGGTAATTGGTGGATTAAAAAGAGTAGACGTTGATACAGGAATATCAAAAGTACCAGTATTAGGAAATATTCCTTTATTAAAATACTTCTTTTCTAGTAAAACAGATACACATAGCCAAAGAGACCTATTTATCGAAGTTACACCAGAAATACTATTAATTGATAAATTTATGGGTGAAACTGCTGCTGATGAAGGATATTTAGAATTACAATAATTAAATAATGATAAATAATTAGCTTATAATAGAGCTACTAAAGGAGTTGACTTTTATAGTTAACTCCTTATTATCATAGAAATTTTAGTTTTAGAAGAAAAATGGAAAAATAAAATCTAAATCTTCCTTTAAAAAATTATATAACTTACGAAGAAAAAGATTTTTTAACATGGGATCTTAAATAAAAAAAATTATTAAATAGATTGTTTTCATAAAAAATTGCAATTTCATTATCTCTTTTAAGATTATTAAATAATGTTTTGCATTTTATGTTTTGGTGTATGAAAATCATATAAGTGTGTTTTATCGGGGATGTGGATTTGTTTTTTAGATTAAGTTTAATTATAATTATAAAAGATAACAGTAAAATTAAATTTTTTTTACTAATCTGTAAAATGAAATGTAATAAAATTTAGTTTATAGATATTAAATTAGTAAAAGTTGATATTCTTATTTTAAAATTTATATTTATAGTTAAAATTATATTTTATATTTAATTTGTGCTTTCTTTTTAATATTTAAGAATCTTTAATAATTAAAACAAGTGGGATACTCACTGTGTATATAATTATGAATTATTATTTAATAGCATTCAAGTAAGAGATGCTTCGAAACAATACAAACTTCTTTTAAAAAAAGGTATATTTTTATTTTAGAATAGATATAATATTAAATGAAATAATAAGAAAATAAGGCGGTGAGATTGGATGTACAAAAGATTAATATTAATTACAGTATTTATATTAATTTATAGTTTATCTTTTGGAGTTTTAAACGAAAAATATGAAAAAGCAATAGTATTAGAGATTGGTGAAATTATTTATCCTAGTAATGAAGAAGATAATATGGTCAATTATTATGAAAAAGTAAAAATAAAAATAAAAAGTGGAGCTTATAAAAATAGAAATTTTATTATATTAAATCCGAATTTTACAGAAGATAAACTAAATATAATGATTAAAAAGGGTGATAAAGTACAGGTTAGAATAGATGATGAAACTATTAATATTATAAGCATAGATAATAGAGTAAATATGGTGATATTATTTTTAATTTTTATAGCTATTATCATAGTATTAGGTAAATTTAAAGGTGTAAAAGCGATAGTAGCATTATTACTATCTCTATTATTAATACTATATTTATTTATACCGCTTATATTAAAAGGGTATGAACCTATTATAACAGCTTTAATAGTTCTTCTAATAATATCTGTTTTATCAATTACGCTTATTATAGGGGTAAATAAAAAATCTTTATCTGCAATAATCGGGCTTATGGGTGGAATATTATTTTCTGGAGTTATATCTTATATATTTATTCTTGTTATGAGAATATCTGGTTATTACACAATAGAGATACTTAATTATTCAAATCTACTCGAAAATATAAATATGTTTAAACTAATAACTGCTGGTATTATAATAGGAAGTACAGGGGCAATTATGGATGTTGCTGTGTCAATTAGTTCATCTTTAAATGAATTAAAGCTACATAATAGTCAAATAACTAGCAGTGAAATGTATACTTCTGGGATGAATATAGGGAAAGATATTATAGGCACTATGATAAATACTTTGATACTTGCCTATGTAGGAAGCTCTATGGTGGATATATTACTTTTTAGTATACAAAAAGTTGATTATCCTCTAATTAGAGTATTAAATTTTGAATTTGTAATAGTGGAATTTGTACGTGCAATATGTGGAAGTATAGGTATTTTAATTTGTGTCCCAATTACATCTTATGTTGCAAGTAAGTTAAATTAGTTATGTGTTCATTTAAAATTTATTCTTCACACTTTCATGCTCATTCTAGTAAAAGAATGTTTAACAAACTATATTTATATTTATTTTGATTTATAATATAACATGAATTATTGAATAAAGATTAGATTAGTAAAATTTTTATTACAAAAATGGAAGCAAATATGACATAATATTTTAAATAAAACGATTAAAATTATGTAATGTTTTTTCATTAATTTTTATTTTAAATTTATATTATTGATTTTTAGGAATAAGTAATATATACTTTCACTATTATTTTATTTATAGTAAAAATTGTATATATTTAGTCTATAAATATTTGCTTATCACATCTAATTTCCTAGGGATAGAAAATATTTTTAATCTGTAAATAAATTCAGTACATCATAAAATAATCTAAGTACTAATAAAAAACGTTATTCATATTTTAATATTTATAGACATATATATTTTAATAAATAAAATTGTATATATTATTCCTAAATAAAATGTTTACTAAAAAAATTAATAAGAAAATAAAATTATATGAAACAAAATTAATATTTACAGTAGTTTGAAAGAGATGAAATTTTTTTTTAAAAAGGTATTGACAAAAAAAGCTCTATGTGATATACTAATCAATGTCTTAGGAAAGCAGTTATGCGAGAGTAGCTCAGTTGGTAGAGTGTCAGCCTTCCAAGCTGAATGTCGCGAGTTCGACCCTCGTCTCTCGCTCCATAAGCGCCATTAGCTCAGTAGGTAGAGCACACGACTTTTAATCGTGTTGTCACAGGTTCGACTTCTGTATGGCGCACCATTATATTTAATATTTACGTTAGCCGTTAAAAAGCTAACTTTTTTGTATATTTAATAAATTTTTAATTTTTTTATTATATAAAGAATATATATATAAGAACTGCGTTTACTAGTTAATTTACTTTAAGACTATATAATATTAAATTATTTAGATATAGATAGTTTAATTTTATTAAAAAGTGGGTGCTTACCCACTTTTTATTTATTATAATCAATTTAAAAAGAGGTGAAGTATATGGATAGTGTAGAAAAAATAACTAAAGTTGTTATACCATTTGCAGAAGAACTAGAATTGGATATTGTTGATGTAGAGTATTTACAAGATGGAGGTTATTGGTTTGTAAGAATCTATATAGAAAACAAAAATGGAGCTGATGTTGATTTAGATGAGTGTGAGAAACTAAGTAGAAGTGTAGATGGCCTAATAGATGGTATAATAGATGAGAAATTTTTTCTAGAGATATCTTCACCAGGATTAGAAAGACCATTAAAAAAAGAAAGTGATTATGTGAGATTTAAAGGAAAAAGAGCATCTATAAAATTAAAAAAGAAAATGGATGAATTAAATAAAATTGAAGGGATAATAGAGGATTATAAGGACGGTATTCTAACATTAGAAACTGAAGGCGATATTATTAGCATACCTTATTCAAATATTAGAAAAGCAAATCTTGTATTTGATTTTAACGATTTTTAGGAGGGGAATATGTCAAAATGAAGGGAAAAAACTTAAAGGGATTTGTAGAAGCCTTAGAGGAATTAGAAAGAGAAAAAGGGATTGAGAAGGAAAAATTATTAGAAACTGTAGAGATTGCGTTACTAGCAGCGTATAAAAAAAATTATGGTGATGACAGAAGTGCTAGAATCGAATTAAATAGAGTAACAGGAGTTGTGAGAATATATAGTAAAAAAGTTGTAGTTGCAACAGAAGACGACGTTAAAGATGCCACTTCTGAAATCTCTTTAGAAGAAGCAAGAAAAATTGATAAAAAAATTGAAATTGGGGAAGATTTAGAATTTGAAGAGAAATGTAATGACTTTAGACGAAATGCAATTCAAAATGCAAAACAAATTATAATTCAAAAAGTTCGTGAAGCTGAGCGTGAAAATATATATAGAAAATTTAAAGACAAAGAACATCAGCTTATTAACGGTAATATTAGAAGAATTGATGAGAAAGGTAATGTATTCATAGAATTAAACGGTGTTGAAATTATGTTGGCACTTGTAGAGCAATCATCAAGTGATCGCTATATTATAGGAAATAGACTTAAAGTATATGTAGCTGAAGTTGAAGAAACAAGTAAATTCCCTAAAATAGTAATATCTAGAAAACATGAAAATTTCTTAAAAGAGATGTTTAAAACTGAAGTCCCTGAAATAGAAGAGGGGATAATTACTATAAAATCAATTGCAAGAGAAGCTGGAAGTAGAGCTAAAATAGCTGTTTACTCATTAGATCCAAATGTAGATACAGTAGGAGCTTGTATAGGTCAAAAAAGATCTAGAATAAACAATATTGTTGATGAACTAAATGGTGAAAAAATTGATATTGTAAATTGGCGTGAAGATAAAAAAGAATTTGTACAAGAGGCACTTAGTCCTGCAAGGGTTAAATCAGTAGAGCTTTTAGATGATGGCATGACTTCAAAAGTAATTGTACCGGAAAGTCAATTCTCATTAGCAATAGGAAAAAAAGGACAAAATGCTAGGTTAGCTGCTAAATTAACAGGTGTCAGAATAGATATTAAAACAGAAAAAGATGAAGATGAAGAGTAATAAAATAGAAAATATAGATACAAAAAATAATGAGAATTTACCTGTTAGAACGTGTTTAGCTTGTCGTGATAAAAAAGAAAAAAAAAATCTATTTAGAATATCAAAATTTGAAAATAAATATATATTTGATGCTACAAACAAAATACAAGCAAGAGGAGTATATATTTGTAAAAAAATATCCTGTATAGAGAAATTTTCAAAAAATAAAAAATATAATATTGAAAAAGAAGAATTAATAAAAATGATAGATATAATTAAAAAAAATAAAAAAGAGAATCAAATTAATTTCTATATCGATATAAAAAAATGTGTGTTCGGTATAAAAATTGTAAGGGAAAAAGTATGGAATAAAGAGGTAAAACTAACAGTTATCGCAAGTGATATTACAGAAAAAAATATGGATAAAATCATAAATGATTGCAAACAAAAAGCAGTAAAATATGTAGTTAGTGAAAATAAAGAGAGACTAGGACGGATTTTTGGAAAAAATGAAATTAGTGTAATCGGTATATTAGATGAAAACCTGGCAAATAGTCTAATGAAATCGTTGGGAGGTGTTCCAGTTGAGAGTACATGAACTGGCAAAAAAACATTCAATGTCAAGTAAAGAACTTATGGATATCTTAGATAAACTTAAGATTGGTATTACAGGAAAACACTTATCTGTATTAAATGCAGATGATATAAAAAAAGTGGAGGAATATTTGGTAAAAGGAAAAAAAGACGATATCGCTACAAATAGCGAAAAAGAGATAAAAAAGGAAGTAGTCAAATTGAAAAAAACAGATATAAAAAAAGTTCACACTAATGATGAAAATAGCGAAATTAATAGTGATGAACATATAAAAAATAATAAAACTAATAAACATAAAAAGAATTTTAACTTAGAAAATACAAATAGTTTAAATAATAATTCAAAACATAATAATAAATCAAAGGATCATCCTAAAAAAAATAAAAAAGACAATATTTTGAAAGAAAAGGTTGTAAATGAAGTAGTTGTTGAAGATATTAAAGTAATTAAAATGTGCGAAGAACTTACTGTAAAAGAGTTAGCGGATAAAATGAAAATAAATTCTTCTGAATTATTAAAAAAATTATTCTTAAAAGGGAAGGTATTAAATATTAATAGTATATTAAATTGCGAAGAGGTAGAAGAGATTGCTATTGAATATGAATATCTTGTAGAACAAGAGGAAATTTTAGAAGAAACATATGGTGAAAAATTTAATCTAGAAGAGGTAGATACAGAGGAAAATCTAGAGGAGAGACCACCGGTAATAACTATAATGGGGCATGTTGACCATGGGAAAACTTCTTTATTGGATGCTATTAGAAAAACTTCGGTTACACAAGGGGAAGCTGGGGGTATTACTCAAAAAATAGGAGCTTATCAAGTAAATAAAGATGGTAAAAAAATCACATTTATTGACACTCCAGGTCACGAAGCTTTTACTGAAATGAGAGTAAGAGGAGCTAAAGTTACGGATATAGCAATACTTGTAGTAGCAGCAGATGATGGAGTAATGTCACAAACTGTGGAAGCAATATCGCATGCGAAAGAAGCAAATGTACCTATAATTGTAGCTGTAAATAAAATAGATAAACCTGGTGCAGATGTTATGAGAATTAAACAAGAATTAACAGAGTATAATCTAGTACCTGTAGATTGGGGCGGAGATACAGAGTTTGTTGAAGTATCAGCAAAAAAACTTTTAAATTTAGATAATCTTTTGGAAACAATATTATTAACTGCTGAGATACAAGAATTAAAAGCAAATCCGAATAAAAGAGCTAAAGGGGTAGTATTAGAATCAAGACTTGACCCACAAATAGGACCAGTTGCATATTTACTTGTACAAGAAGGAAGTTTACATATAGGAGATCCATTTGTAGTAGGAGAAACGTATGGTAAAGTAAGAGCTATGCTAGATGATAGAGGCGTTAAAAGACAACAAGTTACAATGTCAGAACCAATTGAAATTACAGGATTTAACTCTGTTCCAGAAGCAGGAGATGTATTTTATGCTATAAAAAACGAGAAACAATGTAAAAAAATAGTTGAAGAAGTTATAAAAGATAAAAAAATAAAAGAGTTAAATAAAAGAAAACATATTAGTCTTGACGAATTACACCAAAGATTGGAAGATGAAAAATTAAAAGAGCTAAAAATTATATTAAAAGGTGATTCAAAAGGTTCTGTTGAAGCACTTAAAGATATGCTAAATAAAATATCAAATGAAGAGGTTAAAGTTAATATAATACATTCCTCGCCAGGAGCAGTTACAGAAGGAGATATTAAATTAGCTGGAGCATCAGATGCTATTGTAATTGCATTTAATGTAAGACCAACTACAAAAGCAAGATATGAAGCAGAAAAAGAAAATATAGAGATAAGAACATATAATGTCGTATATCATGTAACAAAAGATATAGAGGAAGCTGTAAAAGGGATGTTATCTCCTATATTTAAAGAGGTATATCAAGGAAGAGCTGAAATAAGAAAAATATTTAAAATGACAAAAATAGGTAATATTGGTGGAAGTTTTGTAATTGATGGAAGAATTAAGAAAAATTCTCAAATTAGAGTACTTAGAAATGGGATAATTATCCATGAAGGGGAATTAAATTCATTAAAAAGATATAATGATGATGCAAATGAAGTAATTGTAGGACTAGAATGTGGAATTACTATAGATAACTACAACGATATCAAAGAGGGCGATATCATAGAATCATTTATAATGGAAGAGATAGAAAGATAGGTGAAGTAAATTGAAAAAACAAAGATCTTTGTCTATAGAAAAAGAGATAACTAAAGTTGTTGGACAAGTATTTTTTGAAGGTGTAAAGAATGATAAAATATCTGGGATGGTTTCTGTAGTTAAAACAGTACTTAGTCGTGATAAAAAATATGCAGATGTTTATTTAAGTGTATTACCGATTAATAATCAAGAAATTAATACGGAGATATTACAAGAGGGTTTTAATGAAATTAGGGGTTATGTTAGAAAAAAAGTAGCTGAAGAGATGAAACTTAGATATACACCTGAAGTAAGATTAAAACTTGATGACTCTATCGAATATGGCGTTAAAATTAGTAAAATCATAAATGAATTAAAATAATAAAAAAATGTTTTGATAAATTTAATATATATGGTATAATTTATAAAAAATTTGGATTTTATTATAAAAAATGTGATAAATTGGCGATAGAAGGAGGGAGTTATACAAAATATTTAATTGTATTGTATAACGTTAAAGATATGATTTGGGAATATAATGATCAAGATATCGAAAATATAAAAAAAATATCAAAAGAGTATAAAATTCCTCAACATATAACTAAAATACTACTTAAAAGAGGAATTGATACGTTAGAAAAAATAAATGATTTTTTATACCCAAATATAGATAAATTAGAAGACCCTTATTGCTTCGAGAACATGGAAAAAGTAGTGGAAAGAATATTGTTAAGTAAAGAAAAAAATGAAAAAATCTTTATTTATGGTGATTATGATGTAGACGGGATAACTGCAACAGCTTTTTTGGTAATTGCATTAAAAAACGTAGGCATTAATATTGACTACTATATCCCAAATAGGTTTGAAGAAGGTTATGGTTTAAGTAAAAAAGCTATAGATGCTATAAAAAATAAAGGTGGAAATTTAATTATAACTGTAGATGTTGGGGTAAACTCTATAAATGAGATAAAATATGCAAATGAGATGGGAATTGATATAATTATCACAGATCATCATAAAGCTGTGGAGGAAGAGGAAAAGCAAAACGTACTAACTATTAATCCTAAATTAAGTGATAATTATAAATTTAAGGATCTTTCTGGTGCGGGAGTGGCACTGAAATTAGCAAAAGCATATTATATTAAAGAAAATCATGATATAGAGAGAATATATGATTATCTAGATATTGTTATGATAGGAACTGTCGCTGATGTGGTAACAATGGTAGATGAAAATAGAACAATTATAAAAGAGGGGCTTAAAACATTTAAAAATACAAAAATAAAAGGATTAGAATTCTTAGCAAAGTATTTAAAATTAGAGAATAAAGACTTAACAACAACAGATATAAGCTTTTTTATATCGCCAATGTTAAATGCGCTGGGGCGACTTGGGGACTCTAATATTGGCGTAGATTTCTTTATAAGTAAAGATGAAAAATCAATATTTAATATTATAGAAGAGATGAAGAAAGCAAATAAAGAACGAAGAGTCTTAGAGAAATTAATTTATGATGAAGCAATGGATATGTTAGATAATGTTTCTGATAAAAATTATATTTTTCTAAAAAGTGAAAAATGGCATTCTGGGGTAATTGGCGTTGTAGCATCTAGATTAACAGGGAAATATAATAAACCAACTATACTTTTATCTACAAAAGACGGAATTGCAAAAGCTTCTTGTAGAAGTATCGATGGAATTAGTATATTTAATATACTTAAAAAAATACCAGAATGTTTTATAAGATTTGGTGGACATGATTTAGCTGTTGGCTTTATGGCTAAAGAGGAAAATCTGGATAAAATAGAAACAACAATAAAAGATAACCTTATAATTACAGGAGTATCTAAAGAACGTAAAAAAATTCAGATAGACCTTAAAATGGAACTTGAACATTTAACTGATAGTTTTTTATCTGATATTAAAAGATTAGCACCGTTTGGTGTAGGAAATCCACAGCCACTTGTAATAACAGAAAATGTATATTTTAAAAGTACGAAAAAATTTGGTATAGAAAATAGACACTTTAAAACATTTATTAAAAAAAATAATAAATCATATTCTGCGGTTGCATTTAATCTTGGATATAAATTCGAAAAACTTTTATCAGAAGCACAACGATTTGATATTGTGTACTATCCGGAGAAAATTAATTATAACGGCGATGAGATTTTACAATTAAAAATAAAAGATTTTAAACCAGTTGAAGATTTTGAAGATATATTTATATAAAAAATATTTAAGGAGGATGTATAGATGGCATTTGCAATAAAAGATATAGAAAATTCAGCAGTAGAGGTAACAGTAACAGAACAAGGTGAAAAAGTATTAAAAAATAAAAAAATAGCAATTAATGAGTTAGTAGGAGAAGTAGAAATTCCTGGATTTAGAAAAGGTAAAGTACCAACAGAAACAATTGAAAAAAGATTTAAAAGAGATATAGAAACAAAAGTGGCAGATATGTTTTTAAAAGAATTACATGAAGAGATATTAGAAAAAATTGAGCCTGTAGATTATATTAATTTTAAAAGCATTAAATTAGAAAATGATTTTTTCGAATTAGTATATACTGTAGATGTATATCCTAAATTTGAATTAAATAATTATAAAGGGTTAGAAGTAAAAAAAGAAGTTGCTGAAGTAAGCGTTGACGCTTTAAATAAAGAATTAGAGATACTAATAGACAAAAATTCAAAATTAAAAGAAGTTGCAGAAGGGGAAGTTGCAAAAAATGGAGATACTGCAAATATTAATTTCGAAGGATTTATAGATGGTGTTGCTTTCCAAGGTGGAAAAGGTGAAGGGTATGATCTTAAATTAGGTTCTAAATCATTTATCGATACATTTGAAGAACAAATTGAAGGTCATAAAGTAAATGATGAGTTCGATGTAAATGTTAAATTCCCAGAAGAGTATCATAGCAAAGAATATGCAGGTAAACCAGCAGTATTTAAAGTTAAAATAAATAGTATTAAAACATTAGAAAAATCTGAATTAAATGATGATTTTGCTAAAGACCTAGGATATGAAACTCTAGACGAACTAAAAAATAAAAAAATGGAAGAGTTAAAAGAGGAAGAGGAAAATAAATCAAAACAAATTATGACTGATAGTTTATTAAATATACTAAAAGATAAAACAGAAATTACTGTACCAGAAGCAATTATAAATAGAGAGATTGAAAACAGAATATCTGAATTTGACCAACAATTAAGATCTCAAGGATTAAGCTTTGATCAATATGCTAAAATGAACAATCTATCAAAAGATAAACTTTATGCAGATATGAAACCAGTAGCAATTAATAAAATTAAAATTGATCTAATATTAGAAAAAATTGCAGAAATTGAAAATATAGAAGTTTCTAATGAAGATATTGAAGACAAAGTGGAAGAAGCAGCAAAATATTACAGTATGGAAAAAGCACAATTTGTGGATAGATTAAAATCTATGAAAGCATACGATAATTATGTTTCTAATGTTAAATTAAACTTAACACAATTAAAAGCAATTGATATTATTATAAATAATGCTACAATTATATAATAAAAAACAAATCTAAGAACATTTTATTGTTCTTAGATTTGTTACATAATTTTTTGGGAGTGTGAAAGTAAATGTATAATCCAATAGTAATTGAAAATAATGGTGGAGTAGAAAAATCGTATGATATTTACTCGCGACTTTTAAAAGATAGAATAATATTTCTTGGGTCAGAGATAGATGACCGTGTATCAAATTCAATAGTGGCACAACTGTTATTTCTTGAAAGTAATGATCCAAATAAAGATATAACAATGTATATTAATAGTCCAGGTGGGGTAATAACATCAGGACTTGCAATATATGATACAATGCAATATATTAAACCAGATGTGATTACAGTTTGTATTGGTCAAGCTGCGAGTATGGGGGCGTTACTACTTACAGCAGGGACAAAAGGCAAAAGATACGCTTTACCGAATTCTAGAATTATGATTCATCAACCTTTAGGTGGAGCTAGAGGACAAGCAACTGATATTCAAATACAAGCAAAAGAAATTCTAAGAATGAAAACAGTAACTTCTGAAATAATATCAAAACATTCAGGACAAAAAATAGATAAAATTACAAAAGATACAGAAAGAGATAATTTCATGGGTGCTGAAGAAGCGGTAAAATATGGGTTAATAGATAAAGTGTTTTATGACAAAAGAGGTGGTAAGTAGTGTCTAAGAAAAATCATATTTGTTCTTTCTGTGGAAAAACAGAACGTGATGTTGATAGATTAGTACAAGGATTTGATGCACATATATGTAACGAGTGTGTAGAATCTTGCTATGATGTGTTACAACACACTTATACAAAAGAGGATATTTTAGTAGAGGATATTAACTTATTAAAACCAATGGAGATTAAAGATAGATTAGATGATTATGTAATTGGTCAAGAGGACGCGAAAAAAGTTTTATCTGTTGCAGTATATAATCACTATAAAAGAGTAGCTTATGCTAATGAAAATCCAACAAATGATATAGAATTACAAAAAAGTAATGTTATATTAATAGGGCCAACTGGTGCTGGGAAAACATTACTAGCAGAGACTTTAGCAAAAATACTTAAAGTTCCTTTTGCAATTGCAGATGCAACAACACTTACAGAAGCAGGATATGTAGGTGAAGATGTAGAAAACATATTACTTAGATTGATTCAAGCTGCTGATATGAATATTAAATTAGCAGAGATGGGAATTATATATATAGATGAGATTGATAAAATAAGTAGAAAATCAGAAAATGTCTCTATTACTAGAGATGTATCTGGTGAAGGGGTACAACAAGCATTACTTAAAATAATAGAAGGCACAGAGGCAAGTGTACCGCCACAAGGTGGGAGAAAGCATCCGAGTCAATCAATGATTGAAATTAATACTAAAAACATTTTATTTATAGTTGGTGGAGCATTCGAAGGGTTAGATAAAATTATCAAAACTAGGGTTAGTCAAAAAAGTATCGGTTTTGGTGCTGATATTAAAACTACTGCTGAAGAAGAGAAAGAGAACATATATGCAAAAGTTTTACCAGAAGATCTTATTAAATATGGGATAATACCTGAATTAATAGGTAGACTTCCTCTTGTAACAGCACTAGAAGAATTAAATGAAGAACTGTTAATAGATATACTTACAAAACCAAAAAATGCATTAGTAAAACAATATATTAAGTTTTTTGAACTTGAGAATGTGAATTTAGAGTTTGAAAAAGATGCAATTATTGAGATAGCAAAATTAGCATTAAAAAGAAAAATAGGTGCAAGGGGATTAAGAGCTATTATGGAAAATGTAATGCTTGAATTCATGTATGAGATTCCATCGCAACCAAATATAGAAAAATTAATAATTACAAAAGAGGCAATTATAGATAAAGCAAAAGCTATAATTTCAAAAAGAGGGGAAAAAATAGCATAATAATTATAATTATGAAAGGTGGTGAAAATTTACTAATATTAAAATATTATTAGTAAAAATAAAAATGAAATTAGCACCTTATATACCAATAAGAGATATATTGATATTTCCAGGGATAATCACACCTATATTTATAGGTAGAGAAAAGAGTATGAAAACACTTGAAACAGCATTGTTAAAAGATAATAAAATTTTACTATTTTTACAAAAAGATAAACATGTAGAAAATCCTAAATTACCAGAGGATATTAACAAAATTGGTATTTTGGCTAACATTATACAAACTTTAAAAGTAGCTAATGGAACAACAAAAGTACTTCTTGAGGCGAAAGAAAGGGTAGAGTTAATAAACGATTTTTCTAGTGATAAAGAGTATTTTGAATGTGAATATGAAGAGATTTTACCTGAGATAATTGATGAAAAAATATCTGAAGCATTAAGACGAAAAGTTATAGTTAAATTTGAGGAATATGGTAAAACATCAAATAAAATTTTACCTGAGATTGTTGCAAATATAAAAAGTATAAAAAATTTAAATAGAATTTTAGATATTATATCAGCAAATTTATTTATAGAGGTTGAAAAAAAGCAATCAATATTAGAGATAAATAATCTTGAAAATAAAACATATAAAGTTTTAGAATTATTGAATGAGGAGTTAGAGATTCTAAAATTAGAAAAAAAAATAAACACAAAAGTAAAAGAACAGATGAATAATGTACAAAAAAACTTCTATTTACGTGAAAAAATAAAAGCAATGCGTGAGGAAATTGGAGAAACAAATAATATAAATACTGAAGCAGATGAACTAAAAAGTAAAATGGATAATACAAAATATCCTACACATGTAAAAGATAAAATAATGAAAGAAATTGATAAGCTTTCAAAAATGTCACCATATTCCTCAGAAGCATCAGTTATAAGATTATATGTAGAACTTCTAATGGAACTACCTTGGACAAAGAAAACTCGTGATGTAATAGATATGAAAAAAGCAGAAAAAATATTAGAGGATGAACATTACGGCTTAGAAGAGGTAAAAGAGAGAATATTAGAATTTCTTGCTGTTAGAAAACTAAATAAATCTTTAACAGGCTCTATTCTTTGCCTTGCAGGACCACCAGGGGTAGGTAAAAGTTCGTTAGCAAAATCAGTGGCTAGTGCATTAGGAAGAAAATTTTCAAGAATCTCTTTAGGTGGTGTAAAAGATGAAGCTGAAATACGAGGACATAGAAGAACATATGTAGGAGCTATGCCAGGTAGAATTATAAAAGAGATAAAAAAAGTTAATACAAAAAATCCACTAATTTTATTAGATGAGATAGACAAAATGGCAATGGATTTTAGAGGAGATCCTGCGTCGGCACTTTTAGAGGTTCTAGATCCTGTACAAAATAAAGAGTTTGAAGATCACTATATTGATATGCCGTTTGATCTATCAGAAGTATTTTTTATTGCCACAGCAAATGATCTAGGAGCGATACCAGGGCCTCTACGAGATCGTATGGAAATAATAAATTTAACAAGTTATACAGAATTTGAAAAGTTAAATATTGCAAAAAAGTATTTAATTCCAGAGTCAAAATTGGAAAATGGTTTAAAAAATATAGATATTATATTGTCTGATGAATCAATTTTTTCTGTAATTAATGAATACACTAAAGAAGCTGGAGTTAGAAATTTAAAAAGGGAATTTGATAAAATTTTTAGAAAGATTGCTAAATTAGTATTAGAGACAAACGCTAAAAAATATGAGATCAAAATTGATGATTTAAAATCTTATTTAGGAAAAACTAAATATCGTCCTGATAAACAACGTGAAAAAGCAGGTAAAATCGGGATTGTTAATGGACTTGCCTGGACATCAGTTGGAGGTACAACTCTAGAAGTACAGGCTGTAAAAATAGAGGGAAAAGGAAAACTTATTCTAACAGGGAAATTAGGAGAAGTTATGAAAGAATCTGCTCAAGTTGCTTATACGTATGTAAGAGCAAAGAGGGATAAATATAAAATAGAGGAGAAATTTGAAGAAAAATACGATCTTCATATGCATTTCCCAGAAGGAGCAGTCCCAAAAGATGGACCAAGTGCAGGTACTGCAATTACTACTGCAATATTATCTTCTTTCACAGATAGAAAAATAAAACAAAATGTAGCTATGACAGGTGAAATAACAATAACTGGTGAAGTTTTAGCTATTGGTGGGGTAAAAGAGAAAGTTATAGGTGCAAAACGTGCAGGTATTAATGAGATTATTTTACCAATTGATAATCAAGTAGATGTAGACGAACTACCTAAAGAGATTATTAAAGATTTGAAATTTCATTTTGTAGAGTGTTATGACGAAATTGAAAAAATTGTATTTTGTAAAAAATAATTATTAGTGAATCATTTGAAAGGTGGTGTAAAACTTCTTAATTATCGGAAAATAAGAAGTTGGTAATGGAAATTAAACAAGCTGATTTTGTAAAATCGTCATTAAAATCAAATAGCTATCCAGAATTTTTAGGGATTGAATTTGCATTTGTAGGTAAATCAAATGTTGGAAAATCATCATTAATAAATAGCTTAACAAGAAGAAATAAACTCGCAAAAACAAGTAAAACACCTGGAAGAACTCAGTTAATAAATTTTTTTTTGATAAATAGAACATTTCATTTTGTAGATTTACCTGGATATGGATTTGCAAAAGTACCTCTAAAAATAAAAGAGGAGTGGGGTAAATTAATTGAGGAATATTTACATTCAGAGAGGAAAAAAATAGTTTTTCTATTACTAGATATTAGAAGAATCCCTTCAGATGAAGACAAATCATTAATTGAGTGGCTAGAATTTCATAATGTAGATTTTAAAATTATATTTACAAAAGTAGATAAATTTTCAAATAATCAGAGATTTAATCAGTTGAAAGAGATAAAAAAAAGTTTTCAAATAGATAAATATGAGCATTTCTTCCATTCGTCGTTATCAAATGACGGAAGAGAAAAAATACTTAATTATATTGGGAAAGAGATAGAATTAAATAATAATGATATTTTAAATAATATAGGAGGTGAAAAAACCGTTATAGATAATGATATAACGGCTATTAATGAAAGAGATTGATAAGACCTATTCACCACAGGATATAGAGGGAAAATGGTATAAAATATGGGAAGAGAAAGGTTATTTCCATGCAGATGAAAATAGTAAAAAACCTAGCTACACAATTGTAATACCTCCACCAAATGTAACAGGTGTTTTACATATGGGACATGTTTTAAATAATACTATACAAGATACACTGATTAGATGGAAAAGAATGAGTGGATTCAACACTTTATGGATGCCAGGTACAGATCATGCTGGTATTGCAACACAAAGTGTAGTGGAAAGAAAATTATTAAAAGATGGTCTTACACGTGAAGAGGTAGGAAGAGATAAATTTATAGAGGAAGTTTGGAGATGGAAAAACGAACATGGTAATTTAATAACTACTCAATTACGTCGTTTAGGTGCGTCATTAGATTGGGATAGAGAAAGATTTACTATGGATGATGAATTAGTGGAATCTGTAAAAGAGATATTTATAAAATTATACAACGATAATTTAGTTTATCGTGGTGAATATATGGTGAACTGGTGCCCTAGATGTGGGACAGCACTTGCAGACGATGAAGTTGAACATGAAGACAAACTAGGTGCAATGTGGGAAATTAAATATCAGATAAAAGATACTAATGACTACTTAGTTGTAGCAACTACAAGACCAGAAACTATGTTAGGGGATACAGCAGTTGCAGTTAACCCAAATGATGATAGATATAAACATTTAATAGGAAAAACTGTGATTTTACCTCTTGTAAATAGAGAAATACCTATTATAGCAGATGAATATGTAGATATGGAATTTGGTACAGGTGTAGTAAAAATGACTCCGGCACATGATCCAAATGACTTTGAAATTGGGAAAAAACATAATTTAGAATTTATAAAAATACTACACAATAACTCTATAGTTAACAATAATGGTGGAGCTTATGAGGGATTGGATAGATTTGAAGCTAGAAAAAAAGTGATAGAAGATCTTGAAAAAGAGGGATTACTTATTAGTAAAAAAGACCATAACCATTCAGTGGGACATTGTTATAGATGTCATACTGTAATTGAACCAACTGTTAGTAAACAATGGTTTGTTGCAATGGAGGGACTAGCTAAAAAAGCTCTTGAAGTTGTAGAAAATGGAAAAGTTAAAATTATGCCAAAACGTTGGGAAAAAGTATATTATAACTGGCTTTCTAATATAAGAGACTGGTGTATATCTAGACAAATATGGTGGGGGCATAGAATCCCTGCTTATTATGGTCCAGATGAAAAGCTATTTGTAGCAGGTAGCTATGAAGAGGCAAAAGAGCAAGCTAGAAAACATTACGGTAAAGAGGTAGAATTAGTGCAGGAAGAGGATGTATTAGATACATGGTTCTCATCTTGGTTATGGCCATTCTCAACATTAGGTTGGCCAAATAAAACTAAAGAACTAGAGACTTTTTACCCAACATCTACACTGGTAACAGGTGCAGATATACTATTTTTTTGGGTAGCTAGAATGATAATGGCGGGAATTTATACACAAGAGGAGATCCCTTTTGAACACGTATTTTTACATGGGATAGTACGTGATGAACAAGGTAGAAAAATGAGTAAATCAATTGGAAACTCCCCTGATCCTATAGACATTATAGATAAATATGGTGCAGATGCACTTAGATTTAGTATGTTATACAATACTTCTCAAGGACAAGATGTATTTTTCTCAGAAAAATTAATTGAAATGGGAGGAAATTTCGCTAATAAAATATGGAACGTATCAAGGTTTGTACTTACAAATCTAGCAGAATATGATTTAGAGAAAGTAGATTTAAATAATCTAAAATTTGAACTTCCAGATACATGGATTTTATCAAAATTAAATAATACAATGTTAGCAGTTACAGATAATCTAGAAAATTTCAATTTAAGTGAAGCAGCAAAAGCTATATATGAATTTTTATGGGGAGATTTCTGTGACTGGTATGTTGAAATTGCAAAAATAAGATTATACGGGGACAGTACTACAGAGAAAGTAACAGCACAATTTGTATTATGGAACGTTCTAGATCAAGCACTTAGATTATTACACCCATTTATGCCATTTATCACAGAAGAGATATGGCAAAAATTCCCAACAACAGGTGAAACGATAATGTTATCAGATTTTCCAACCTTTGACCCAGATATTGTCAGTATAAAAGCTGAAGAAAACATGTTATTTGTACAAGAAGTTATTAAATCTATAAGAAATATTAGAACAGAGGCAAATATTCCGCCTGGGAAAAAGATAAATGCAATATTAAAAACATCAGATGGTGAAGAGCAGATAATTCTTGAAACAGATAAGCAAATTATTGCAAGATTATCTAATTTAGATGAGATTATAGTTACTTGTGATATTGAAAAACCAGAATTATCTGTTGTAAAAGTAATAAAAAATACAGAAGTTTATATCCCTTTAGAGGGAGTTATTGATATTAACAAAGAGAAAGAGAGATTATCTAAAGAGATAGAAAAAAATAAAAAAGATTTAGAGAAAATATCATCTAAATTAAAAAATGAAAAATTTATCTCAAATGCTCCACAAAATGTATTAGATAGAGATAGAAGAATAGAAAAAGAGTATATTGACAAAATAGAAAAATTAGAGGAAAGTTTGAAGATATTTTCTAAAAACTAGACGAAAGGTGGTTTTTGCTAAATATGAAAGTACTTATTGTAGGAAGTGGTGGAAGAGAAGACACTATTGCATGGAAGTTATCAAAATCAAGTAAAGTAAGTGAAATATTTATTGCGCCAGGAAATGGTGGGACTTCTAAATACGGTAAAAATATTAACATAAGTGTAGAAAATATAGATGGACTTAAAGAGTTTGCAATACAAAACAAAATAGATTTAACAGTAGTAGGACCTGAAATACCGTTAACTATGGGAATTGTCGATGAATTTGAAAAAAATGGCCTAAAAGTATTTGGACCATCTAAAGAAGCTGCGAAAGTAGAGGGCAGTAAGGAATTTGCAAAGGATATTATGAAAAAATATAATATTCCGACAGCTGAATATGAAACTTTCACAGATTATAATAAAGCAAAAGCATATTTAGAGGAAAAGGGTGCACCAATTGTAATAAAAGCAGATGGACTAGCTGCAGGAAAAGGTGTAATTGTAGCTATGAATTTAGATGAAGCTAGAGCTGGATTAAAAGAAATTATGGAAGATAAAATATTTGGAGAATCTAATTCAAAAGTGGTTATAGAGGAATTTATGGATGGGGAAGAAGCATCAATCCTTGCATTTACTGATGGAATGACAATAGTCCCAATGGTATCATCTCAAGACCATAAACGGATATTTGACGGGGATAAGGGGCCTAATACCGGTGGTATGGGCACATATTCCCCAGCACCTATCGTTACAGATGAATTAAGTGAAATAGTATATAAAGAGATATTAGTCCCTATGATAGAGGGTCTAAAAAAAGAGGGGATAACTTATAAAGGTGTATTATATGCAGGATTAATGATAAAAGATGGAAAACCAAAAGTTGTAGAATTTAACGCAAGATTTGGCGATCCAGAAACTCAAGTGGTATTACCTAAGTTAGAATCAGACCTTTTTGATATTTTATATGCTGTGGCTGAAAATAAACTTTCAGATATTGATATTATTTGGAGTAAAGAGGCAACAGTGTGCGTAGTATTAGCATCTAATGGTTATCCAGGTAATTATGAAAAAAATAAAGAGATAACAGGGATAAACACTGCTACTAGTAATGGTCTTTTAGTATTTCATGCTGGTACGAAAGAGGAAAATGGTAAAATATATACAAATGGTGGCAGAGTATTAAATGTAGTTGCAAGTGGAGATACAATTAAAGAAGCTGTGTGTAATGTATATAAAAATATTGATAGTATAAAATTTGAAAATATGTTTTATAGAAAAGATATAGCACATAGAGCATTGAAAAAATAATTATATAGAGAAGAGAACCAATATTTGGTTATCTTTTTTTTAAAATAAAAAGGAAAAATGAAAAAAAATTGTATATCTATTTGTATAGTTAAAATCAGAATTATTATAGATTAATACTACTAAAAAATATTAATATATAAACTCTAGAATAAGAATATGCATTTTTAACAACTGACTATATATAAATCAAAGATATTTTAAAAAAATACTATAAAATAGGTGAATATTGAAAATAAAATTAAAAAAACTATCTTTAAAACAATGAGAAGATGGGTTTAGAGTGAAATTTTAAATATTTGATATTTTAAATGTAATAAAAAATACACAAAATAGAACAAGCGAACTAGGAACATTATCAGATAAAATAGCTAAAATATTAAATGCAATAAAGGAGATTACAGAATAAACAAATTTACTTGCGTTAAATGTGGGATTGAAGCAGTAAGAGCAGAAGATGCTGGACGTGGACTTGCCGTAGTTGCTGAAGAGGTAAAAAAACTTGCAGAAAGAACACAGGATGCCAAAGAGGAGATTGAAGGATTAATGCAAGTAATAATAAAAGAGATAAAAATGTAATAGAGGTATCAAAATAGCATATAATGAATAGGAAAAAGATAAATAATTTTCATTAGCAGCAGAAAAAAGCATTAAAAAATACGATAGATAAAGTAAATAAAACAAATATTGAGATGGATAAAATATCCTTTGAAATAGGTAATCAGACAGAAACAATAATAGAAACTTTAAAAATGTTTGGACGTCTTGCAAAAGGAATTGAATCTTTAAATGTATCATAGGAGAATCAAAAGGAAAGTTTAAATAATGTTGTTCATAAAATGTAATCTATTTTAGCCAAATCATTTACATTAATAAATAACATTTCTAAATTAAGTAAATTAACTACAAGATTTTATCTTGGAGATTAATAATAAAAATTAGGAGGCGGTATATAATGAAAAAAGTATTAATAGCTTTGTTTTCTTTTGTTAGTATTATGATGTTTGCCAGTGAATTAAATGTGCTTTATATGAATCAAGCAGGATATTCACCAAAAGAGATGAGAACTATTGTGAAAGAATTTGAGGAAAAAACAAATTCAAAAGTTAAAATTACCTACGCACCTTATGAAGATATGCATAAAAATATTTTAAAATCAGCAGTTTCAAAAACACCAATATATGATGTAGTTTTAGAGGACCTTATTTGGACAGCTGAATTTGCCGAAAAAGGATACGTAATGAGTATTGATGATAGACTTACAAAAGAGATGAATAGTGATATTTCAAGTGCAATACTAGACGCTTTTAGATATAATGATAAACTTTGGGCAATGCCTTTTGTTGTAAATTTTCAAGTTTTTTTCTATAATGATGAGATACTAAAAAAAGCTGGAATAGAAAATTACCCTACTACAATAGAAGAGATGACAAAACAGATGAAAATTATAAAAGAGAAAAAATTAGTGGAATATCCTTGGTCAGACTCATGGAATGAAGCTGAAGGATTAGTATGTGAATATGTTTGGTTAACAGCAGCATTTGGTGGAGATACATTTGATAAAAATAGTAAAGCTATATTTAATGAAGGTGGTGGATTAAAAGCACTAGAATATATGAAAATGTTATTAGATGAGGGATTGGCAAATCCAAAATCACTGGATATGAATGAAGATATGACAAGAGATAGTTTTGTGAAAGGGGAAACAGTTTTTAATTCGAACTGGCCATATCAATATGTAAAAATGCAAGAGAATAAAATAGGTAAAATGGCAACACTTCCTGTGTCAGAAAGCGTAAAAGATAAATATGATACTGTAACAGTATCAGGTTACCAAGGGATTGCCATAATGAATAATTCTAAAAATAAAGATTTAGCATGGGAATATGTAAAATTTGTAACAAGTCCAGAAATTCAAAAAAGAAATACAAACGAGTTACCGATCTGGAACACGTTATTAAAAGGTGAAGAGATAAAAAACAATATAGATAATATAGATACAAGAGCAAAAGCATTATCACACTCGCATCATAGACCACGTGTACCAGAATATACAAAGATATCAAAAATTATGCAATTCTATATTCATAAAGCATTAAAAGGTGAATTAGAACCTAAAGATGCATTAGATAAAGCTGTTGCAGAGATAAATAAATAGATGTAAAAACAATATAATGGTATACATATTAATAGATGTATACCATTATACTTATAAAATAATAACAATAAATAAACCTACAAAATATAAAGAAGGAAAAACACTAAGTAAAAGGAGACGATAATTATGAAAATTAAATTCACAACTAAAATAACAATTACTACGGGTGTAATTGTATCGTCGATACTTTTAATAATTAGCTCTTTTTCATATAATACAGCTCAAAAAAATTTTAACAGTGAGTTAAATAATAAACTTGAAATAATTAAAAGAGGAAAACTAGATTTTATAGTTAATAAAACTTCAAATTTAGAAAAATTAATAGAGATGGCCTCAGAAAATAGAAAATTAATAGAATATATAGAGATGGCAGATGGTGCCGGCGCAGAAGATGGAGAGGCAGAAGATTTTATAGATATTTTCGAAGATAATATAGCTGACACATTAAAAACAATAAAATCACACTATCAAATATTTTCAGAAGCAAATAGAATAATTATAACTGGTAAAAAAGGGATAAGTATATTAGATTCTGAAATATTAGTTGGCGAGAGAGGATTAGACGAGAAAACAGCAAAAAAATATATTGGTAGAGAATTAAATAGTCAATTAAAATTTGAAAACGGTGTATTATGTAGTATAGAAAATAAAAGAGAAATATATATAAAAAAAGAGATCTATAATGAGAATAAGGACTCTATAATAGGTGAATATTATGTATTTTTTCCATTAAATATCTTTGATGATAATAAAAACCTATCAAAAGAGATAGAGGAACTATCTATCTTATCTGAAGCGGGATATATATTAAATAGCAATATATATAATAGTGGAGATATAGTTAATGATAGTAGTTTATTAGAAAAGATATCAAAAATAAAAGGAAATGAAATTTATTATACTAAAAATAACATAAATATAGTAGAAAATATAGAAAACGGAATATGTATATATATAAAAGTTAAAACTAAAGAAATTTTAAAACCTTTAGTTAAAATGAAAAATAAAACAATTTTAATGTCATTAATTGGAACGTTATTAATATTATTATTTTTATATACTTCTATAAAACACCAATTACTTCCTTTACTAAAAATAATTAATATTTTTGGAATTATAAAAGAAGGAAATCTTGAAAAAAATGTTATTTACAATAATAAAATAGATAGAAGTGATGAGATAGGGGAACTTTGGGATAGTTTAGAAACTATGTTTTGGGAGCTTAGAAAAATGCTTGATAATATAAAAAAATCATCTGGAGATGTAAAAATAAGTACCGAAACAATTGATATATTATCAGAAAATTTAAAAATGTCTTCTGAGGAGATAGCTGCATCTATTAATGAAATAGCATTAGGAAATATAGAGCAAGTGGCTACTTTAGGAGAGATAAATCAAAAAATGAATAACTTTGTTTTGCGAATTATTAGTGTAAAAGAGAATAATAATATTGTAAATGAAAATTCTATAGAAATGAAAAAAATGAGTTTAAATGGTAAAGTAAATATGGGTCAATTAGAGAATAGGATGGATACCATAAAGCTTGCTATAAATGAAACTTTTAATAAAATACATAATTTGGAAGAGTTATCAAATAAAATAACTAATGTTGTAAATGTAATACAAGGGATAAGTAAACAGACGAATTTATTAGCTTTAAATGCAGCAATAGAGGCAGCAAGAGCAGGTGAATTTGGGCGTGGATTTGCAGTAGTAGCAGAAGAGGTCAGAAAGCTGTCGGATGAGTCATCACAATTTTCTGATGAAATAGGTTTCATTATTTTAGAAATTCAAAAAGAAATTGTAAAAGCTTCAGAAAATGTTAAAAATACAATAAATTTTGTAGAAACGGGTGAAAAAGAGGTAAACAGTACAATTTGTTATTTTGAAAAAATAATTGATAAAATTGAAATTTCGGATGAATTAATTGGTAAAATAGTACTAGAGGTAGATAGTATTGCAAAGATGAGCGAAGAGATAAATTATAATATAGAAAATATTGTTGAAGTTGTCGAGAATTCATCAGCTAGTTCACAAGAAGTAGCAGCAGCTGCAACAGAACAATCAACTTCAATTACCAATATTAATAAATCAGTAAAGGATTTAGAAGCTATGGCAACTAGTTTAGAATTTTTTACTGAAAAATTTAAAATTTAAACACAAAGCTGTTATTTACAGTGTTTGTAATGTTAATAAAAAAAGTTTTAAAAAAATAAAAAAAAGGTATTGACAAAAAGAGAAGGATATGATAATATAATACTTGTCCTTGAGGAAAGGACGAAAGAACATTGACAACTAAATAGAAAGAGAAAAAAGT
>JAAYPW010000150.1 GCA_012519615.1 Fusobacteriota bacterium | reverse complement strand
TTATATTGTGTTCTTTGTCATATTTTTCATAACGAATTAAGTAGATCTCAATATTATGAAAAGTCATCCCACTTTGAAACATATTTTTATCTGATTTAAATTTATAAGCATTATTTAAATTGCAATAACTATTGATTCTACGCCTATTATTATTTCAATCTTATATTATAACATATTAATATAGATTTGTCTGTGATACACATCACAATTACTGTTTTATTTTTGAATAAAAAAAAGACTTTAAAAAAGTCTTTTTTATACTCTATTATACGCTCGCTCCAGTAATAGCATATCCGCCATTACAATTGCAGTAGCATTTTCTAATACAATTGGTATACGTAAAGCAATACATGCATCATGACGTCCACCAACTTCTAGCTCTACAATACTATTTTCTTTAAAATTATATGTATTTTGTTTTAATGATATGCTTGCAGTTGGTTTAACTGCAACTCTAAATACGATATCATTACCATTTGTAATTCCACCATTTATCCCGCCATTATGATTTGTTTCTGTTTTACCAGCACTATCTATAAATTTATCATTGGCTTCACTACCTTTTAGTTTGGTAATTCCAAATCCTGCACCGAATTCTATCCCTTTTGTTGCTGGTATAGAAAATACCATACGGCTTATATTTGATTCAACAGACTCAAAAAATGGGCTTCCTAGACCAATTGGTACATTAGTTACTGTAACCTCAACAACTCCTCCTACAGAGTCTCCTGTATCAACAATTTCGTCTATTACGTTATCTATATCCTCTCTTCCATATACTTCTTTTAATGTTGCCTCGACCTTCATAGTATCTATCACTTTTTTAGCAATAACTCCTGCTGCCACAATTCCTAGAGTTATTCTCCCAGAAAAATGTCCTCCGCCTCTTGGGTCTTCAAAGTTATTGTATTTTCTATTAGCCACAAAATCAGCATGTCCTGGTCTTGGGATATTTTTAAACTGATCATAATCACGTGAACGTGTGTTTGTATTTTCAAATCTAATTAATATTGGCGCACCAGTTGTATAACCATTATATACACCACTTTCTAGAATAGGTTTATCTTCCTCTTTTCTTGGTGTTGTACCTTTTCTACCAGCTTGTCTTTTTAATAGATCTGACTCAAAATCAGATATGTCTAAAGCTAATCCCGATGGACATCCGTCAACTATAATTCCACATCCATTTCCATGTGATTCACCATATATGCTTACTTTAAACAATTTTCCAAAAATGTTCATATTTATCCTCACTTTCTAGTTTGAACTTTTCTTTTTTTATAATTTATACCTATATTTAGCTAATATTGATTTTTTAACCATTTTTTCCTACCCATGCATCAACAATATTTTCATATACTTCATCTCTTTTTTCTTCAGTATTATATTCATATTCCCTTATTTTATCTGCAGTAAATGTAACTATACTTATTCTATATTTAGCATTTTCATTTAAAGGTTTATCTTTTCTAACAGCCTCCACCCTATCTAAGTTTATATATTCTGTACCTCTTCTTTTTGGATTTTCATCTTGAATACTTATTATTCTCAAATCAAACGCTTATTATAGTTTAATTTATAATAAGCTCCCCCCCTTTTTTATTTTATTATATTTGTATATGTCTATAAATATAATACAAATTAAGATTTAATATAAACTTCTTTTTCTATTAAGCATCCCTGTTGAATTTCCAAAATCATCAAAATTTATATCTCTTTTATTTTTTACTGAGAACCCATTATCTTCTTTTCTTGAATATTCGTTATCAGGTATAAACGGAATCATATTTGCTTTAAATTTTAAAAGTAAATCTGCTTTGTCAATGGATTTTTTATATGCTTCAGCTGGATCCACTTTACCTTTTTCCACAAGAGTGAGTAACGCATCATTAAGTAACACCATCCCCTGATTTCCACTTATTTGCATTGTTGATTCTATTTGATGAGTTTTACCATCTCTAATTTGTGCAGCAATTGCTGAATTTCCAATAAGAATTTCCATAGCAGCTACTCTTCCATTCCCATCTTTTGTTTTAAGTAGATTTTGTGAAATTACACCTTTTAATGAACCAGATAGCATTTGTCTTATTTGTGCTTGTTTTTCACTAGGAAATTGCTGGATTATTCTTTCTACAGTACCTGCAGCTGTGGATGTATGAAGCGTTCCAAATACTAGATGCCCTGTTTCTGCTGTTTCAATTGCTATCTCCACAGTTTCTAAATCACGCATCTCTCCAACTAATACAATATCCGGATCTTCCCTTAGTGCAGCTTTTAATGCTGACTTAAATGTTTTCGTGTGTACTTTTACCTCACGCTGATTAATTAAACATTTTTTATTCTCATGAACAAATTCTATAGGATCTTCTATTGTTATAATATGTTCTGTCCTATTTCTATTTATATAATCGACCATCGCAGATAAAGTTGTACTTTTTCCACTACCAGTAGGCCCTGTTACAAGTACTAATCCTTTTGATAAAAAGCATAAATCTAATACAGAAGAAGGCAAATCTAAATCTTCTGCAGTAATTATTTTAGTTGGAATAAGTCTAAATACCGCCCCTGGACCATTTCTATCCGAAAATGCATTTGCACGAAATCTTCCATAACCTTCTAATTCATATGCAAAATCTGTATCATTTTGATCTTTAAATTCATAAAAATTTTTTTCAGGCATTATCTCTTCTAACATAAATAAAATATCTTCAGGGGTATTAATTTTTTCCCCTTCTATATCACATATATCTCCATGAAGACGCCATTTTGCTACATTATTTGAGCTAATGTGTAAATCTGACGCTTTTGATTCTACCATTTTTTTAAATAATCTATCTAATAAAGCCATATTTTCCCTTTCACTATATATAGAAATCTATATATAGATTTTAAATAATATTTTAAATAATATTTTAAGACATTATTAAATCATTTATATTTTTAATAATATCATTCGTTAAATAACGCGTATTTTTTTGACCAAATAAATTTAGATTAATTACAGATGTATAACTGTATTCCTTCCAATCTCCTTTATCGTTATATTCCAATACCCATTTATAATCTTTACTTCCACGCGATTTTACTTTTAATCTACATTGGTTCGTTAAACCAAAAGCAAAACAATCTATTGCATCATTGATATTCTTAAATTCTACATTCCATACATCATAATAAACATAGTATTTTTTATCTGTTATTACAAAAGAAACTGTAAATCCCGTATTCTTTTTAGGAAATACAGTTAATATATTATCTTCGGTGTTATAACTAATATTATTAAAATTTTTTAATTTATTTTTTATTAAATTTAATTTTTCGTACAAAATATCTGCTGCTAGCTACATAATGTAACTTAACTAGCATGTCACCTCCATATATTATAAAAATTGTAAACAGAAAAAAACTGAAAGTTTGCTTTCAGCTTTTTAAATTATAATTAATCTTTTTCATATTCGATAATTTCTCTAAATATCTCTTTTACTGGTAAAATATTCTTTATTTTATATACATCTCTACTTGCAAAAAAGACACCATTTTCTAGATCGCCGTCATGACCTTTTATTAAAGCATCATTTACACAGAATCTACGATTACATGTTTTTAAACAATTAGTACACTTTTTTATAGGAACTTTATTATTTGTATCTAGTAAATATTCCGACATTGGTGTTCTAATTGCATTTGCTGGTAACCCTGCAGAACTTTCAATAGTGATTATATCATCTTCTTTTGCATTTACATACATCTCTTTAAATACATCACTTACACCACACTCATCACTTGCTACAAACCTAGAACCCATTTGTACACCGTCTAATCCTAAGTCAAACATTCTTTTTACATCAGCTGGAGTAATAACTCCACCTGCACCAATTACTGGAATTTTAAGTGCTTTTTTTACTTCACTTACTATATCCCAGCTTACTTCATCAGTACCTAAATGTCCTCCAGCATTTACTCCCTCAACTATAACAGCGGCTGCTCCAAGTTTTTCTGCAATTTTAGCCAATTTAAGTGATGAAACAATTGGAACTATTGGAACATTGTGTTCTTTCCCTATTGCAAATATATCTCTAGAAAATCCCGCTCCATATATTATTAAGTCTATACCTGCTTCTATTGCTGCTTTTATATTTTCATAAAAGTCTGTCGCTGCAAACATTACATTTAAACCTAATATACCTTTTGTTAACTCTTTTGCTTTTTTTATCTCATTTTTTAATTCATCAATTTTTAAAGCTGTCCCTGCTATAACACCTATTCCACCTTCGTTTGCAACAGCTGCAGCCAATTTCGCCATTGATACTTTTATAGCCATTCCACCCTGTATAATTGGATATTTTGGAACAAGGTCTCCTATTTTTAGTGTTGGAAACTTCATTTTCACTCCTTCCCAGATAATTATACCTGTATGTCATTTATATTGTAAAGAAAACGTATAACATATTTTAATATATTTTTTTAATAAATGCAAGAACAATATTTTATTTTTTTAAAAGGTATAGCACAGAAAAAAAATGTGTTATACTTCCAAAAAGTACGAAAAAATGCCAAACTCCATGAAAATATCTAATTTTTTTAATTACATAAAATATTGTCCCTATTGTATAAAATATACCGCCTGCTACAAGTAAATATAGTCCATGAGGGTGTAAATTTGCTTTTAAATGTGCAAAATCTATAACTATAATCCAACCCATAATAATATAAATAAGAGTTGATAATATTACAAATCTTTTTACAAAAAACACTTTAAAGATTATGCCAATTATAGCTATAATCCATACGGTGTAAAATATAATCCACCCTTTACTATCACGTAAAACAGTAAGACTATAAGGGGTATATGTCCCAGCTATAAAAATATATATTGAACCGTGATCAAATATTTCAAATACTTTCTTTGCTTTTTTATGCGTAAGCGCATGATACATCGTTGAATTAATATACATTATAAAAAAACTCGTACCATATATAGCAAAGCTTACAACATGCCAAGCAGTTCCTTTTATTGATGCTAATACAATTCCTACAACTAATGCTGCGATTGCAAGCAATGCCCCTATTCCATGTGTAATTGCATTTAGTATCTCCTCACCTAGACTAAATTCATATGTTTTTTTATCCATTTTATTCACGATAAATAATTAAAAAATTATTTACAATTTCCACCTTTCATATTTTTATCTATAAATTCCTATATACGATATAATTATACCAAATGTTTCATTAATATCTCTCCAAAATACTTTTGTAATTAGTTTTTCGGTTGTAAAAAATTCTGT
>JAAYPW010000149.1 GCA_012519615.1 Fusobacteriota bacterium | reverse complement strand
GGGGAAAACACCCCCTAATTCCAATAGGCACGGGAAAAGAAGAATTTAGGGTGAGGTCTTAACGAAATATAATATAAAAAAGGTGGTGAAAATCGTTATATTTCCTGATATAGCGAACTTATATGGCAGTATTACAATTAAATAATATTAGCAAAGCATTTGCTGGTGAATATATATTAAATGATATTAGCTTTACAATTGACGATAGAGATAAAATAGGTCTTATTGGGAGTAATGGTACTGGTAAAACTACCTTAATTAAGATGATTCTCGGAGAAATTAGTAGTGATGAAAGTTTATCTACAAAAATAAAAGGAAATATCTCATTTAAATCCAATATAAAAATAGGTTATCTTTCTCAAAATTTTGATCTTAATGATAACAACACAATTTATGCTGAAATGTTAGATGTGTTTAAGGAAACCTTGGCTTTAGGGGAAAAAATAAAATCTATTAATGTGGAACTTACTCTACTTATAGGGGAAGAATTAGATAAAAAAATGAAAGAGTTAGCAGAATGTTCATCAATATTTGAGCAAAATGAGGGTTATTCTATAGATTATAAGATAAGACAAGTTCTTCTTGGATTGGGAATTGATGAGAGAAACTATGATAAAGAGATAAAATATCTAAGTGGAGGGGAGAAAAACCGTATCTCACTAGGTAAAATTTTGTTGCAAGAACCAGACCTACTTATGTTAGATGAACCAACAAACCATCTTGACATAAAGGCTATTGAGTGGCTGGAAAATTTCCTAAAAAGTTATAAAAAGAGCTTTTTACTTATATCCCATGATAGATATTTTCTTGATAATGTAATAAATCGTGTACTTGAGATAGAGGGGAAAAAAATAAGATCTTATGTTGGGAATTATACTAGTTTTATTATTCAAAAAGAGCTTATAAAACGTGGTGAGATAAAAGCATATGAAAAAGAGCAAGAAAAAGTTAAGAAAATGGAGGAATTTATCATCAGATATAAAGCTGGTGTGAAGGCAAAACAAGCTCGTGGACGGGAAAAACTCCTTAATAGAATGGATCTATTGGAAAATCCAGATATTAAAAATGATAAAATTAAGCTTAAATTTGAAGTGGATACTGTATCTACAGATAATGTATTATCTATAAAAAACCTTGGTAAATCATATAAAAATGAGATTATTTTTAAAAATATAGATATAAATATTTATCGTGGTAATAGAATATCATTTATTGGTAAAAATGGGTGTGGAAAATCAACATTCCTTAAGATAATTGCAAAAAAGCTAGAAAAATCAGAAGGGGAGATAGTATACGGTGGCAAATTAAATATAGGGTATTACGACCAACAACATGAAAATTTAGATAAAAACGCCACAATATTAGAGGAACTTAGAAATAATTATCCATTATCAGAGGAGGAAGCGCGAACATTAGCAGGGAGATTTTTATTTACAAGTGATGATATATTTAAGGTAATAGGGAAATTAAGTGGTGGTGAGAAAGCTCGTGTCTCATTTATTAAACTAATCCTTGATAAACCAAACGTGCTAATATTAGACGAACCGACAAACCATCTGGATATTTACTCAAAGGAGATATTGGAGGAGGCAATATCTGATTATGACGGGACAATTTTAATTGTATCACATGATAGATATTTCTTAGATCGTATCTCTGATAAAATATATGAAATTACAAAAAATGGACTTACAAGTTATAAAAATATTGCTGATTATAAGATAATTGATACTTCAGAAAATAGCAGTAATGAATCGAAGAAAGAGAAAGTTATAGATTACGAAGAACAAAAAAGGGTAAAAAATCGGATTAATAGTTTAGAAAAAAGATATATAATTTTAGAAAAAGAGATAGATAAATTAGAAGTAAATAAACAAAATATTGAAAAAAACTATGAATTAGCAGGTAGAAAAAATGATTACGAAGAATTAATTAAATTGCAGAATGAATTAGATAGTGCCGATAATATAATATTAGAAAAAATGGAAGAGATGGAAAATATCGAATTGGAGCTAGAGGAGTTAAAAAAATTTGAATAGGGAAACTTATTATTTTAGAGGAAAGGTTGGTGAAAGTTGTTAATACTATTATATAAATTATGTGTTAGCAACGTATATATGTTATGGGATAAATTTAATTTACAAAATTTACCAAAAAATTATGAATTTAAAAACACGGAACTTCATGAGAAAATTTATATTAGAGAGGGAAAATACTCAAAAAGGATATTACTATCTATTTTTTCGATTGCCATAATTACATCTATTTTATTTGGAGCACTAAATATATTTAATTTTAATTTAAACTTAATAATAGCATCAGGTGTGAATTTAATAGTTAATATTGCTATGATAATTGTAATATTAAAAAAGGGTGTAACTAAAAAAATATTAGAATACAACTATTTTATCTATTTCATACTTATGTTCATAGCATTAATTCTCGGTGGAGATTTTGGATATTATGCAATATTATATTTTATACTGCAATTTATATTTATTGCTACAGGTGTATTAGCAGAAATATTTGTAATTAGTGCTTTTTTCATATCATCATTTATGATTATAATTAGTTTATTTTTTAATAATACAATTACAGGTTATGGATATATTAATCATATAGAGTATGTTTTACCTATTATATTACTATTTATATACGTATTTCAGGAGAAATCAAATTCCTTAAATAGAGAACTACTAAGGGAGATATTATTTGATAGATATACAAAATTACCAAATAGAGAGGTACTTTTAAATACAAAATTAAAATCAGATATGATATTATGTCTTGTTAAAATTGAAAATTTCAAGAGTTTATTAGTTGATTTTGGCTACGACATTGCAAATGATATATTTACATATTCTGCAGAAAGAATAAAAGAGATCGATACAGAGTGTAATAGCTTTAAAATGAGTGGTAATGAATATGCTATACTTATTCCATTATATGATGAATTTACAGAGGAAAATCTAAATGATGAGGTACATAAGATAATTGAAAACATGCAGCTAATACCTTTTAAATGGCGAGGAATGGATATAAAACTAAATTATAATATTGGAGCATCGGTAATGAGATTAGGTGAAGACACTATTAAGGTAGGATTGTCTAAATCGGATATAGCGCTTCGAATTGCTGTGAAAGAGAAAAAAGTAGTCGTTGTATACAATGAAAGCTTACATAAGGTGGCAAGTCCTATTGACTCTATTATAAAATTCACAACTATTATTGATAATAAAGACGAATTAAGATTAAATATAGAATATCAACCGGTATATGATGTAAATGGGAAAAATATAATTTATTATGAATCTTTTACTAGATTAATAACAAAAGATGGTAGTAAAAAATCAATAGCAAATTATGTGGATATTGCAAAATCAACTGGTATATATAAAGATATCTCGTTAATAACTCTAGAAACAGCAGCAAACTTTGCTTTAAATAAAAAAACTGATGTATCTGTAAATATCTCAATTGAAGATGTAGCAGATAGAGATTACATGGATAAACTTAATGAACTACATAATAAATTGAAATCGAAAAACTTAAAAATATATCTAGAGATATCTGAAAAATATAAAAATGAATCTATTTTACTAGAAAATATTGATAAATATAATATTATTTTAGATAATTTCAATGATTTAAATCTTAATATTAAAGATATTTTAAATAGTAAAGCTAAAATTATAAAAATAGATTCTAGTATTATAAAAAATGGACTAGATAATGGTAAATTTAAAACATTACTAATAGGTATATTAGAATTACTTAAAGATAAAGATAAGAAAATAATAGCTAAATGTATCGATAATGAGGAGATCTACGAATTAGCAAAAGAGATTGGGGTAGATAATGTACAGGGGTATTATTTTAAAGAACCAACTGAAGAGAAAAATATTTAAAACTATATAGAGATCCTTTCCATTAATTTGGAGAGGATTTTTTTTATTTATAAAAAATTAAAATATTTAAAAACATAAAAACGTGGATATTATAATTACGGTTTTAGCTCCCCTTTCCAGTGGAAAGGGGCTGGGGGATAGGGGAAAACACAACCTCATTCCGATAGGCACGGTTAAAAAGATAAATTCAAAAGATAAAAACATAAAAACATAAAAAACGTGGATATGATGTATACGGTTTTTGTAGGGGCGAACCTATGTGTTCGCCCAAAAAACAAAATTACATTTAAAATAAAATTTTATGCAAAAAACATAAAAACGTGGATATAATGTATACGGTTACAATTCCCCCTCTCAGTCTGGTTACACCAGACAGCTCTCCCAAAGGGCGAGCCTTTTTTTAGAAAACGGTTACAAAAAGCCTCTCCTTCTAGGTTTGCTTTCAAGTATTATTTCATAAT
>JAAYPW010000148.1 GCA_012519615.1 Fusobacteriota bacterium | reverse complement strand
GCTTTTGGTGAACTAGTATTTATACTACCTCCACCACCTCTTTTACTTGGTTCTTTACCGCCTTTTGCTGGTGCTTTTTTCCCACCACCAAAAAGTGCTCCCCCTTTTTCACTTGAGCTTGTTATAATTAGACCACGTTCTTTCATCATAGCACGTAGCGTTCTTTGATCTGGTGCATCTGCTTCACCAGAGGTTTTCTTACCATTTTTATCAATTGCTTCATATCTAAAAACTGGCATACTAATTTCACCTTCCTTAAAGTAATCATTTTTATTTTTCATAATAAATTATTTTAATATTTTATATAATAAGACACCTATTGCTTGTACTGTATTTTCCCATTCCTAAAAGGTGATATCTAGGCATCTGCATAATTATATCCTATAATTTCTAAATTTTATTTCCCGTTAAGTTACAATTTTTCATTTTCTCACATAACCTAAGAGAAAAGTTTGATTTCCTGCTTTAAAAATTAATTATAAGTATGATTTACTCAATAGTTACTCTCAGTACTTCTTCTAGTGTAGTTACCCCTTGTTCTGCTTTAATAAGCGCTTGCATACGAAGTGTACGCATCCCATTTTTAACTGCAATTCTTCTTATTTGGTCTGAATTGGCACCATCTGCAATCATATCACGTAATTCATCGTCAACTAGCATAACCTCGTAAAATCCAACCCTTCCTTTGTATCCAGTACCATTACATTTTGGGCACCCTTCCCCTTTGTAGAATGTTTTATCTTTATATTCCTCATAATCTACATTTAATGCACTAAGCATCCCTTTATCTGGTTCAATTTCTTTTTTACACTCTTTACAAATACGACGCCCTAGTCTTTGTGCTTCCACAAGTAATAGAGATGCAGATATCATAAATGGTTCTACACCCATATTTGTAAGCCTTTGAATACTACTAGGTGCATCATTTGTATGCAGTGTAGATAGTACTAAGTGACCTGTAAGTGCTGCTTTTATTGATATTTCTGCTGTTTCTTTATCCCGAATTTCCCCAACCATTATAACGTCCGGATCTTGTCTTAGAAATGATTTCAGTGCTGCAGCAAAGTCTAATCCAATCTCTGCTCTACAGTGTACTTGGTTAATCCCTTCAAGCTGAAATTCCACCGGATCTTCTGCAGTTGAGATATTAATATCAGGTTTATTTACACGGCTAAGTGCTGAATATAGAGTAGTCGATTTCCCACTCCCTGTAGGCCCTGTTACCAGTATCATCCCATATGGACTTCCTAATGCTTTATTAAATTTATCAAGTTCATCTACTTCAAATCCAAGTAATTCCATATCAAGTTGTAGGTTACTTTGGTCAAGGATCCTCATTACCACTTTTTCACCATGTACAGTTGGAAGTGATGAAACCCGAAAGTCAATATTTTTTCCACCTGATTTAATACGAAATCTACCATCTTGTGGTAGTCTTTTTTCTGCTATATCAAGGTCTGACATTATTTTAATCCTAGACGCTAATGCACCAATTACTTTTTTAGGTAGAGTTTTTAATTCCATAAGAACTCCGTCTACCCTTAGTCTCACACGTACTACTTTATCATATGGTTCAATATGAATATCACTGGCACCCATTTTAATTGCACTTGCTATAATTGCATTTACTGCTTTTACTACAGGTGCACTCTCTGAATCCATCCCTTGATCTATATCATCTACACCAGATTCTATAATCTCAAGGTCATCTCCATCTCCAAATCCCTCTATCTCGTCAAGTAAGTTAGCAACCTCTTCACTAGTTGGATTTCCCATTCCGCCATTACTAAATACATCGTCAATTGCCTTTTCAATATCTTTTTTAAGGGCAAATACCGGTCTAATTACAGATTTTGTACGTAATTGTACCTCATCAATAACAAATACATTCATAGGATCTGCCATTGCAAGGGTAAGTCTATTATTACTTTGTTTTAGTGGGAAAATATGATATTTTCTCATAAGATCTTCTGGTAATAATTCTAATACTTCTTTTTCAATATCATTTATATCTATTTTTGCACTAGTTACCCCAATATGTTCTGCAAGAACAGGTAAAATCTCCTCAATTTTAATATATCCAAGTCTTACTAGAGTTTCCCCTATTTTTTCTTTTGTTATTTTTTGTTGTTCCAATGCCTCTTTTAATTGATCTGCAGAGATAAGTCCAGCTTTTAAAAGCTTGTCCCCAAGCATAACTTGTCTTCTAACTATAACCATTTTTTTACACTCCTTTTATAATTTCAAACATTTTCTTAGTGTCTGGTTTTTTATTTGTCCATTTTTCAAAAGAAAGCCCACCTTGATATACAAGCATTCCAAGACCATTTAATATTCTAGCACCTTTTTTTTCAGCATTTTGTAGCAATTTTGTCTTTTCTGGATTATATATTAAATCAAATACCATTTGATTATTATTAAAACAATTTTCATCAATAAGAGTAATATCCGTTTCCTTCATACCAATAGGTGTACAGTTTACTATAAGCTCTGATATTTTAGCAGTATTATTTAATTCATCTTTTTTTATTGTAATAACCTCTGTATCTTTTCCAAAATTCATTAGATGTTCCTTTAAAGAGTTCATCTTAACTGTATCAATATCATATAAATATATTTTCTTTGTCTCTGCAAGTAATAATTTTGTAGCTACAGCTTTTGATGCACCACCAGCACCTATTATAAGTGCGATTTTATCTTTCGGATCAAATCCACCATCATTTACTAGTGATAATATAAAACCTCTTCCATCTGTATTATCACCATATGTTTTACCATCTTTTATGTAGATTGTATTAATTGCACCAATATTTTTTGCCTCATCAGTAAGATTATCTACATATTTCATAGCCTCCTCTTTATGAGGTATTGTTACATTTGCACCAAGATATCCCAGTGATTTTAGTCCTTTTATCGCCTCACCTAGATTCTCCGGTAATACATCAAACGCTAAATACTTCGCATCAATACCAAGATTTTCCAACTGTTCATTGTGCATAAGCGGCGATTTACTATGTGATACTGGATGACCTAACAAACATAATAATTGTGTCTTTGAAGTTATTCTCATTTTATTCACCTGCTCCTGTTATTTTTATCCCTTCTACCAATATTTTTGGCGATGACATAGCTCCATATCTCTCGCTATCATTACATATTGTAACTATATTTTTCATAAATAATATTAAATTTCCACTAATAGTTACACCGTTAACTGCTCTCTTCTCACCGTTTTTATATAAAAATCCTGCTGCACCCAACGAAAAATCACCTTTCACCGTGTCTACCAAATGCAATCCCATTATATTTTTTACAAGGAATATATTTTCTGTACCTTTTATTATACTATTAAAATCTGTATTTCCTTCTTTTATAATTAAATTTGTATGTGAAATATCCACATCAGAAAGGCTACTTCTATATCCATTTCCAGTATTTTTTACACCCATTTTATCTGAGGTATATGAATTATGTAAAAATGAATTAATTTTCCCATTTACAAGTAAATTTGTCGTAGTCTGTGGTACCCCTTCCCCATCGAATAGTGATGTTCCAATGCCTCTAATTAATTTTCCATCATCAATAATGTTTAATTCTTTATAGTACTCTTCATTTTCACGTCCTTTAAACATTGATCTATTTTCAAGATAATTTTTTGCGTTAAATGAGTTAACAATAAGTTTAAATAAACTAATTGCCACTTTATTATCTAGCAAAATCATTGCATTTTCATTAAAAGGTTTCGCTCCCAACATAGAATTTGCATTATAAATAGCTTTATTTGCCATTTTTTCTATATTAATATCATCAATATCTCTTGAAATTAGAGATTCATAACTCCCTTCCATAATCCCATATTTTTCTGCTTTCGCTTCTATGACTCCACTAAAATAAGATTGATAATCACATAATTGTACACCACGATTATTAGATATCTCCACAGAATAATCTGTCTTTTTTAAAACTCCCTTTGTAATTAGAGAGTTTTCTGTTTTATTACTATTGATTATATCTACTAAATTAGAATAATCCTCTTTTTTAAAAGATTGTAACATCTCCAGTGTATTATTTTCAATATTGTCAATCTTTGGTGGATTCTCCTCTGATTCAGAAAACTCCATATTTTGTAGTGCAATCTCTATAAGTACATCTAAATCTACACTATTTCCATTTGAATAAGAAGTTCCTTTTTTTCCATTATGAAAAACTCTTACTCCTACACCTTGATTTTCTTCAATAGTAGCCTCTTTGCTGCCTCCATCTTTATATGTAAAACTCTCTGTTTTTTTATGAGTTTTATATACCTCTATATATTCATCTCTATAATTATATTCATCCATATCATCTAAACAATCCATTTTTTACACCTCCATCTATTATTTTATCTAAATATATAATATAATTTTACCGTTTTTAAGAAATTCATATTGCTTCCCTCTTTATATTTTCATATTTTTATCACGTAATCAATATTTTTCACTAAAATTACTAGTAAAAAGTAAGAAAGATTATAGTATTTTTTATTAAAAAAAACTATAAATTTGCAATTAAAATTTTTGATAAAATATATTAGCGTCTATAATATTCAATTCAAAATACAACTTAGATATCTCCTATACAGGCAATTACATGAGATATATTTAATTATACATTACAATTATATCTAAAATACATTCTTATTTTTTAATATTCTAATTTAAATTTAAAATTTACATAAAAAAAATAGAATTTTATTATATAATAAAATTCTATTTTAACCTTTATATTATAACATAAAAAAAATTTTCAGTAAAGAAAATTTTACCCTATAGTAAATTAATGAAATTTATGTTCTAAAGTTAAATTTTTTTCCTAAAACAAACATAAATCGCATATAATATCTTATCTTAATAAAATTAGTTTTCCACATTGTAATTTTTTTTAAAAAAAAATTCTTTTCCACAGTTCCACAAGTTATAAACAGTTATACACATTAGTATTTTTAATAACGTGGTAAGATAATAATTATAATAAAAAATCCCCCTTTTCGCATATGAAACGGGGGATTAAGAGGAGAAAATTTTACAATTTTATATTATATGTATTATATTTTATATGTAAAAGATATATACAAAAATCATTAAACGGCTCTATCTCTCCATCTATCTCTACATTTATATCATAATTTTTATATGTAGATATTTTTTTTACAAATTCTTTAATCTTCACAGGTACAATTTCCCCTCTTACAAATAAAGATATTGTTTGTTCTGGCATTGTTTTCACAAGTAAAGATAGTACTTTATTAAAATCTTCCCCTTTTTTTAGTATGTAGCTTGCTTTAAATAATAAAATTAGTAAAGGTTTAAAACTAATATTTTTAAGCACAATTTCCTTAAAATTATCATATATAATTGCATCTTTTTTGCAAATTAAATTATATCTATTTCTCTCATAAAAGCTAAATAGGTTATTTATCTCTAAATTCTCATTATATTTCTCTACTTCGTTACATATTTTTTTTCTCTCAAGATAATATAATTTCGATAACTCAATATATTTCATATAAATAGATTTTGGATCTCTAATTAGCTGTTTTACCACTTCCAAATCCTCTTTATATTTATCATGGTTACCTCTATGTACTTCAATGTACATTAATACAATTCTCCCAATAATATTTGATGGGACATTATTTATTAATTCTGTTAAAATTTCCTCTGCTTTTGCATAATTTTCTCGAATAAGAGATAAAAATGCAAAATTAATATGAACTCTTTCTATTTCAGTATCTGTTTTTAATGCTGTGGCAATTAGTCCCCCTGCTTGCTCCTTTTTTCCCTGTAAATATAGTATGAATGCAGTTAAATATATAGCATCATGATCATTCCCTGTTTTCACAAGGGGCATGAGTTTTTCCAATGCTTGTTGTAATTCACCCTGTTTTAGATAAATTTCTCCAATATTATACATAATATCTTCATTTTTTGGGTCAATATTAATAGCTTTTTTATATTCAATTTCAGCTCGTTTGTAGTCACCAGTTAATCCATATGCAATCATAGTTACATTTATAAGCTGTATATTTTTATTATCGCTCCACTGTTTATCTTTTGTATATTCTAATATTTTATTTACATCTACATCTTCTGTGAATTTATAACTTCTATTTAGATTAGATATATCAATTTCAGTTTCCTCGTTTATCTTTTTTTTATTATTTAATCTTTTTAGAAATTCATCCTGATTTGTTGCTTTTGATGATGAAGATGATCCTGTTCGGCCTGTTTTTTCCTCTAGTTCTTTTTTTATCATTACTAGCCCAGCTTTCACACTTGCATATTCATCTTTTTTCTCATTACTCAACAAAATCACCCCCTTATAATAGTAAAACAATTTATAATTTTAATAATCACTTTAAATTATACCTTATAAAATATTAAAAAGCAATTTATATTACTAAACTATATTAATTTACCGTATTTCCAGTTCTTTCCAATATTTCGCGTAATGGGGAATAACCTTAAGAAAAAAGTACTTCAAGAATATTATGATTACACTATGATTTTAAAATTATAGACTATATTGTAAATGAAAATTAAGTGAAAAAATAATAATAAACTAAAAACTTCCCCCTTTTCAGAATGAATCAGGGGAAGTTTAAAAAGGAATAAATCTATTTACTCCAATTCTACAAATTTATAGTTTGACAGCTCCTGTCTAGGAGTATTACTTTTTACTCTTATTGCTTTTTCATATTCAGATCTTTTTGCAGTTAATTCTGCTACTTTTAATATTTTTTTATCTTTTTTTAGTACTGTAATACTTACGACATTTATATTATTATACTCTTCAAAAATATGCTTTAAACTACTATTTAAATCTTTATATAAAGACATTTTTTCGGGTTCTTTGTCAAGATTTTTAGAACTTACTAGATTAATTGTAAGATTCGATCCGACAGGCTTAATAATATCGATCTTTGTAATAGTTAATTTTGGATTTAGATTTTTTTTCAGTTCATCTCTTGTAATTTCATTGTCTTCAAAATCAATATTTTCTATTTTATTATGTGTATCTATTATTTTATCATCTATTTTATTTAATTCATCTTGATCTTTCTCAAGACCTCTTTTTACAATTAATTCATTTAATTCTTGAATTAACATCTCTTTTTTTCCTATATCACCAATAAAATTTGTATTTTTAGACACATTTTTTATTTTTTCATCTACCTGTTTTTGAATAATATCCTCTACTTTTTCACCTTTTGCTTTTCTCATTCTATCAATCTCTTCATTTTTTTTCATATTATTAAATATAACTGTAGTTGGTTTATTATTTTTTAAATTCCCTACAATTTTTACAATCCCAGTTATACTAATAATAAGAAATGCAATTAATACTAAAATTAATTTGTATTTATGTTTTATAATGAAATATTTTGTTTTATTTGGTTCATCTTTTCTTTTATCTGATTTTTTTGACGCTTTTTTCAACATCTCATCTAGATTTAATTCCTCTAATTTCTCTTTTTCTGGTTCAATTGGTTCCATTGTAAAATCATCTTCCGAATCATCAAAAATATTATTTAATAAAGACTCCTCTTTTGTATCTTTTAATATCTCGTCTGATTCCATTTCCTCTAAGATTATAGGTATCTCTTCATTTAAACCAGTTAACTTTTCCTCTTCGTTATAATCGTTTAATAAACTCTCTAAATCAGCATCTTCATCTTCAGTTTCACTAAAACTGTCGTTATTTAATAGCATATTCATTTCTGATTCAGACAAATTATCGTTTTCCTCTTGTAATGGTTCCTCGTATTCATTTAATAGCTCATTTAATTCATTACCTATATTTTCTGATAATTCTGTCTCCTCTTGTGGAATTTCCTCTGGTAACTCTATCTCGTTAAATAGTTCTTCTT
>JAAYPW010000017.1 GCA_012519615.1 Fusobacteriota bacterium | reverse complement strand
AGATGTAATTGATTATTGTAATAATATTGCAAAAAATTTAAATTATAAAGATTTAAATTTCTGTAAAGGGGATATAAAAGGTTATAAAACAGATCTTAATATTGATGCGGTGATTACATTACATGCATGCGATATAGCAACTGATGAAGCGATACTTCAAGCTTTATCATGGGAAACAAAGGTTATTATAGTTGTACCTTGCTGTCAACATGAACTTTTTTCTCAAATAAATAATGAAATTATGGAACCAATGCTTAAATTTGGACTATTTAAAGAGAAAATTTCCTCTACAGTTACAGATAGTATTAGAGCACAAATTCTAGAAATAATGGGATATGAAGTGTCTGTAATTGAATTCATAGATTCGACTCATACACCGAAAAATACTATGATAAGAGCTGTGTATAGAGGAATTTCTATTGAAGAGAAAAAATCTAAAATAGAAGCTTATTATAAATTTAAAAATATTTGGGGAATAGATCCCTATATTGAAAAAAAACTTAATTTAGAAAGTATTGTTTCTATATAAAAAGGTGGGAAAATATGGATAAAAAAGATAATATTATAGACGTTAAATCAAATTATTTTTCACTTTATATTAAATTTATTGGAGTGATTATAATCCCATCGTTATTGCTATCTATTTTAGTTTTAGGAAGATATTTTCAAACATTCTTCATAATACTTTTAATATTAAGTTCAGTTTTATACTTAGTTTTTATTATATTTACATATCCTTGGAGTTATAGTAAGATTGATATTAATAATGGGGAATTAAAAAAATCATTAAACTGGAAAATAAAATTAAAAGATATAAAAAAAATAAATTGTACACAGTTATGGAGTCAATATTTTATAACAATTGGTGAGAAAAATATCCAAAAAATAGTAATTGGAATTGCTATAACAAAAGAAGATTATAGTAAGATGATAAAATATATAAATAAAGATGTAGATATAAAGATAAAAACAATTAAAACAATAAATCTAATTGTATTACTAATTTTCTTGGTACTAATATTTTATGGTATTAATTATTATAAATTGGCAAAAAATAATCCTATTATATTGAAAACTCCTAAAACTATTATATTTTCTAAAGAATATAGTGATAAAATTAATACAAAGAGATATGAAAATGGTATCTATTCATATATAGTTCCTTATGATTTTCAAAATATGAAAGGGAGCAAAAAAGGACTTTATATAGAAAATGTAGATACATCTATATTAATAAATTATAACTTTTATGATATTGATTATAGAAAATTACAATTTTTTTATAACAAAATGAAAATAAAAAACTCCTATGATATGATGAATTTTTTATATAATACAAAATATCCGTTATTTTTTGTAAGATATAAGAGCAAATTTCTAACAAATTATGATAATATGGAAATTTTTAAACATAGCAATGACGATTTTTCTTCATTTATAATCAAAATTTATGATAATAAAGAGGATAAATATAAGTATTCAATATTTATGTTTAATCATAAATATAATAAAGAGATTAATATTATTATATCAAAAAAATATAGTGAAATTAGTGAGGAAGTTCTATATTTAATATTAAATCATACTAAAATTGAGCTTTTAAGAAAGAAAAACATGATATATGATGATACTCATTTAAATATAGTTTAAAAAAATGCAATTTTATTCTAATGTCTATTTTATTAGTGATTTTATCTTCATGTATAACATAATTATCATTTCATCTCTATTTTTTTAGAGACTGAAAAAAATTTCATATCTACTTTTTTTACTTGTAGCTAGGATTATATTTTAGCCTTGTTTTTTCAAATTTTTTATATTACATTTGATTTATAATGATTATACTAAAAAAAGTGTAAAAACTTATTTTAATATTTATATTTTGTAAATAAATTAAATGTAACGTAATTTACGAACAAGAGATTTATTTTATATCATTTACAACAATAATATAATTAAGTTTGTATTATTATCTATTAAAAAAATTATAAGAAAAATAATATGGAATAAGATTAAGTTTCTTAAAAGAATATGTTTTGAGAATATATATTATTTTATGAAGGGAGAAAAATGAAAAAAATAATTTATTTATTTATAGCATTAACTTTTATATTAAATTTAAGTTATGGAAAAGAGATTGTTCTTTCTGATTCATATAATGAGATAACTATTGATCCAGATAAAATTGAAAAAATAATATCGTTAGCACCAAATATTACTGAAATTATTTATGCTTTACATGGTGAAAATAAACTTATAGGTAGAACTAACTATTGTGATTATCCAAAAGAGGTTATTAATATAATCTCAGTCGGTGAGATTATGAACCCATCCATTGAGATGATTATTGGGATGAAACCGGATATTGTTATTGCTTCTAACTATGTTAGCTATAATACATATAGACTACTTGTAGAACAGGGGATAAAAGTATTTGTATATAATGATATTAAAAATATTGAAGATATATATGATTTAATAGAAAAAGTTGGTAAAATAATTAATAAAGATGAGAAAGCAATCGAAGTTATATCTGAATTAAAAGGTAAAATTGAGGAGATAAAAACTAGAGAAAAAAAAGATATAAATGTATATTATATGCTTAGTTATGGTAAACAAGGAGATTATACAGCAGGTGGAGACACATTTCTTTCTGAAATTATAGATTTATCTGGTGCAATAAATGTGTCTAGTGATGTAAAGGGATGGAAATATAGTTTAGAATTACTATTGCAAAATAATCCGGATATTATTTTAACATCAAATAAACATATAAAATTAGAGAATTTAAAAGTTGAAAATGGTTATAAAAACTTAGATGCTATAAAAAAAGGAAATTTATATTATGTTGATGAGAATCTTATAGTTAGGCCAGGTCCGAGAATATGGTTAGGAATTGACCATATACGAAATATAATTGATACTTTTTAAAAAAATATATTGACAAAGGGTAGATTATATAGTAAACTTATATATAGATTACTAAAACGTTTTAGTTAAAAAGGAGTTTATATGTCTGTAACTATTAAAGATATAGCTCAAAAAATGAACATTTCAATATCGGCTGTTTCAAAAGCTATTAATGATAAGGAAGATGTAAGTAATGAGCTAAAAAAAAAAGTAAAAGAAGTTGCTGAAGAGATGGGATATTCCCCAAATTACTTTGCCAAAAAATTAGTTATGAATAAGAGCTACCAAATTGGAGTTTTTATTTTAGGATTAAATAAACTTAGCACATCAGAACATTTCGGTTTTAATTTTATCGAGGGTATTATGGAAGAGGCAGAGAAGCATTTTTACGATGTAATTTTATTTTCAGGCAATGAAACAAAATCATTTAAAAAAATATGCAAAGAAAAAAAAATAGAGGGAGCAATATTTATCGGGTTAAAATTTGATAATGAATCAATATCTGATATTAAAAATATTGATATCCCTATTTCTATTATAGATTTAAAAGTAAATGGGAAAAATATTAGTTATATTAGTAGTGATAATAAAGAAGGAGTTTTAACAGGTTTGGAGTATTTATATTCATTAGGGCATCGTGATATTGCAATTATAAATGGTGAAAAAAATTCTCAAATTAGTGATATAAGATACAACGCATACCTTCAATTTATAAAATCACACAATATTTATAATGAAAACTATATTGCTTATGGAGATTTCACAAGAGAAAGTGGATATAAAGCAATGAATCAATTACTAAATAAAAAAATTGTACCAACTGCTGTATTTGTAACAAGTGATCTAATGGCAATAGGAGCAATACAGGCAATACATGATAAAAAAATAAGAGTACCACAAGATATATCTGTTATTGGATTTGATAATATTAAAGCAAGTGAATATATATATCCAAAATTAACTACAATTGGACAAGATGCAATAGAAATTGGAAGAAAATCTGTAGAAAATATAATTTTAAAAATTAACAATAAAAAGAATTATGAAAAAATTCTTATTAAGCCACAGCTAATTATAAGAGATTCATGTATGAAAATATAATATAACATAAAAATGAGAAGGGGTGAAAAAATGTCAAAGGTAATATTAAAAGATTTGACAAAAGTATATCCAAATGGTTTTAAAGCAGTTCACGGTCACAATTTAGAGATTAAAGATGGTGAATTTATGGTATTTGTAGGACCATCAGGATGTGCGAAATCTACAACGCTAAGAATGATAGCGGGGTTAGAAGATGTAAGTGGTGGAGAGATAATAATAGGGGATAAGGTGGTAAATAACGTAGCACCAAAAGAGAGAAATATAGCAATGGTATTCCAAAACTATGCTTTATATCCACATATGGATGTAAGAGAAAACTTAGCATTTGGATTAAAATT
>JAAYPW010000016.1 GCA_012519615.1 Fusobacteriota bacterium | reverse complement strand
TCAGGTAATTCATATACTTTTTTTGAATGACTTAATTGGTCTTTTGTTTCTTTTGTGCTAAGTCCTTTTTCTTCTATTTTTACTTCTGCTTTTTTTGACCTCAAAACAACTTTTTCTATTAAATCCATTTTTTCAATTTCTTTAAGAGATTTTTTTATTAAATCAATTGTTTTGTATTCAACTGAATAAGTCGTTTTATATTTTATTTTATCCCATAACACTTTAAAATCAGAATTAAGATATATTCTTTTATTTAATTTTATTTTAGCTTTATCTCTTGCATTACTAATTCTGTCTTTAATTGTTGTATTTTCTTTTATAATTTCAATAACTTCATCTTTATATTCTTTTAAATGTTCTGATATTTTAAAATCATCGTTTTCAATATCTTCAAAAAATTTATCTTTTACTTTACCTTTTTTATCTATATACCCATTTATTTCCAAATCATTATAAATATATTCTGATTTTTCATAACCTATTGCTTCAAATTGACCCTCTTTTTCTTCAATTATCTTACTGAAAATATGTTTTTCTATTATTCCGAACTTCATTCCTGTATCTTCTTCTAGTTCTTTTTGCAATTTTTCAACAAATTCTTCATAAGATTCATTTGCCATTACAGTTAGAGTATTAATTAAATGGTTTCTTTCTCTAATTCCATTTTGATTAACTGCAAGTCTTAATCCTCTTCCGATTTCCTGTCTTTTTTTAATTACTGATTTTGTTTCATTTAAAGTACAAATTTGAAATACATTTGGATTATCCCACCCTTCTATTAATGTTGAATGAGAAAATATAAATTTTAATGGTGTTTTCAAATCAAGTAATTTTTCTTTATCTTTCATAATTAATTGATAAGTATCATCATCATCATTTGTTGTTCCTTTTGTATCTTTGAATTGTCCTTTTTTCTTCCCTGATTTATCAATTGAAAAATATCCATTATGTATTTCCTCTACTGAAAAATTATTTAGTTCTTTGTATCTATCTCTTTTAATTATTTCATTATATTCTTCTTCAAACCATTCTGAAAATTTACCTTTTAAAGTATTACCATTATCATCATAACTTCTATAATTTGCTACCTTATCAATAAAAAATAGTGATAAAACTTTTATTCCTTGTGCTTTTAATCTAAGCTCTTTGTTTAAATGCTCTATAATTGTATTTCTTATTTGTGTTCTTTGTACCTCATCTTTATTTTGTTCAAAATTTTGCCCCTCATATAAAAATTTTCCATTTGAAAATTCAATAATTCCTTTTCCCATTTCAATAGAAATATTTTCTATAATCCAACCTTTATAAACTTCTCTTTCTCCTGAAATATCAAATAAATCTGTTTTATTTTTTACTGAAATATTTTTTCTATTTACTCCTGATTTTTCTTTTTTATCAATTTTAATACTTGCTTTTATACCATTTTTATTATCTACTTTGACAAGCTCAATAAAAGGTGTATTTAGATTTTCTTCTGCAGTAACAGACATTACTTCTATCTTTTTAACAAGTTTTTTCTTATATGAATCAACAGGAGTTAATCTATACATTAAATTATACAAATTTTTATGTGTTGCTGAATATCTTAATGTACACATTG
>JAAYPW010000147.1 GCA_012519615.1 Fusobacteriota bacterium | reverse complement strand
TCTAGTAAAACAAATACTTTTTCAAATTCAAGTCCCTTTGCTAGGTGGACAGGAAAAACATTGATTTTATTGCGCACCATATTGTCTTCCGGGGAAGTTATATAATTAAATTTTTTATCAGAGAATCTTTTAAATATCTTTGTGTTGCTTTTAGTGATTAAGGCAATTCTATCGTTATTTTTAGGATTTTCAAAAATTTCATGATCAAGTTTTGAAATATTAACAGCTCCCGCGATTCCTATTGGCATCATATTTAAATTAAATTTATTATTACAGAATTCAGTAATTTCATATGCGTTACGATAATTTTCAGATATATTAAATTCAGAAAAATTTGTAATAACATCTTTTAATTCTTTTTTCTCTTTTATTCCTTTTATACTTATACATTGATTAAAGTCACCGAAGTAATTAAAAATACCTTTTGGGAATATTTTTTTTAATAAATTTAATTCAGTCAAAGAATAATCTTGAAATTCGTCGATAAATATCCATGCTTGATGGTTTTCCAGTGGCCTTAAAATTGATTCAATTATGCAAAGATAAAGAAATAATTCATACTCGTAAAATTTTTTTGTATTGATATTATTTTTGTATTTACTGTCATTTATGATTTTCTTTGTTATATCATATAAATATACATCCTTATTTGTGTTTTGAGGATTTTTAAATTCTTGAAGGCGCTTAGTCTTATCAAAGAGATAGGAACATTCTTGAAAGACATTGAATGGATCTAATTTTAATGAGTTAAATTTTTCTAATAACTTTTCTGGTAGTTCTATTTTTTTACATTCTTTAGATTCTTTAGCTTTTTTTAATTTTCCACACTTTATAAAAAAATCAAAAAAATTGCGCAAATCTTTAATATCCTTAGAGATTTTTCCTTTATTATTGTATTTTGTTTTTCCTCCAAGCAAATTCTTATATTCATTTAATAAATTTTTTTTCTCTTCAGGAAGTTCTCTTTGTTCTATATTTTCAATAGAAATATTTTTTATTTCTTCAATGGCCTTGTTATATAGATCTAATATATTATATAGATCATTATTCTCATTTATTGCATCCTCTAATTTTTTGTAGTTAAAAGAAGTGATATTGTTTATTTTATTTAATATATCTTTTTCTTCGCTTTCAATAAATATTAATCTATTGTTCTTATTAAATATTATATCCTTAGTTTTTAAAATCATATTTTCGATATTGCTTTTAGAATATTGTTTTAATATAAAATCATTTTCTATTTCATTGTTTAATATCACCTTTTTCCTTGATAAGTCTTTTAATGAGCTATTTTTTTTAGAGTAGCTTTTGATAATATATTTATAAAAATCTATAGTTGATAATTTATTTACCGATTCTATTTTTAAATCTATTGACAGGTCATTGCTTTCCGAATTAAGTAATCCAGTTGAAGATATTAAAAATATATTTTCAAGAGCGATATCTTTATTGTTCCTAATTATATATTTAAGACGATGAAACATAATCATGGTTTTGCCCGAACCAGCACAACCTAAAATAAGCATTTGTGCCTCTTTTTTAGTAGTTATTATTTTATATTGATTTGCCTGAATTGTTGATATGATATCATGGACACTTTTATTCTTTCTATTACTATTAATAATCATGAGCAATCGATTGTCTTTTATCGTCTCAATTTCTTCTCCCTTTTTTATGGGATTTTTTAATGAATATAGATCGCAGAAGCCATTATATATTCCTCCAAGAATATCAAAATCACGAACTAACTTTATTTTATTTTTTTTACTTCCAATATAAAACTGATAATCGTAATATAGACTACAAATTGGATCAGCCCAGTCAATAACTAAATTTTTAAATTCTTTTTTTCCTATATATAAACCTTCTACTTCATTAAAATCAATTCTTGCAAAAAATGGTTCCCGCCTAATCGAAAAATAATAATCATAAAGATCTTTTGATTCTTTACTTTTTTTAGTAAAGTCATTAAGATCAAATTCCTCAGAAAAATCATTATAGCTTAGCATCCATTTTTCATATTCATTTTTTGCTTTTACTAGAGGGTTTTTGATAAAATTGCAAATATATTCAAAATGTTTTTTTTCTAAAAAATCTTCTTTTTTATCGTAATTTAAATTAATAATTAATTTCAGTTTTTTAATTTCTCTTTTTATTGAATAATGATCACTGATTGCATAGTTAATATTTTTTAAAATTAGTGAAATAGGACTCATTATAATATCTTCTTCATCAAAAAAAAGAATAGAACCTATGTCGGAAAGACTTTGTTTTTTATTGCCAGAAACTATAAAGTAATCTTTTTTTATTTCGGAAATTTTGACTATCCCCCTATACTTACAAAATAATATTTGTCCTATTTTTAAATCATTATATAATGATTTATTTTTTGACAATAAGAGATCTTCTATCTTAGAGTAATTAAAAGAATTGTAAGCATCATTTTTATATTTATCATTATTTATTTTATTTTTATAGCGCGTTTTTTTATATCCCTCTTTGTTATATCCATTCTCATCATAACCATCTCTGTCGAATCCATCTTTATTATATCCATTTTTATCAAAGCCTAGGTTATTAAATCCATCCTTACTATAACCATCTCTATCATACCCCTTTCTATCGTAATCATCTCTATCATATCCGTCTTTATCATACCCATCTTTACTATAACCATCTATATTATATCCATTTTTATCATAACCCTTTCTATCATAACCCTTTCTATCATAACCCTTTCTATCATACCCTTCTCTATCATATCCGTCTTTATCATACCCATCTCTACTATACCCGTCTATATTATGTCCTTTTTTATCATAACCCTTTCTATCATA
>JAAYPW010000146.1 GCA_012519615.1 Fusobacteriota bacterium | reverse complement strand
AGAAAATGTTAAAAAATTAATGAAATGGAATCCTTATGAACAAAATAAAAGTGCAGATTTTTTTGACCCTGAATTTATGTTTGGAGAAAAAGAAAAGTTTGATATTGTTATAGGAAATCCGCCTTATGGAGCTAAATTAAGTCAATGCAATATTGAAGAAATTAAAAAAAACTATTTATTAAAAACTACAGAAACAGCAATATTATTTATTGAAAAAGGATATAATTTGTTGAAATCGAAAGGAGTGAAGTCTTATATAATTCCAAAATCATTCACATTTGCATCAAATTATTCAAATTGTAGAGATTATTTAAAAAATAATATAAAATTAATTGTTGATTGCGGGAAAGCATTTGAAAATGTTAAACTTGAAACAGTGATTGTTTTGAGTTTAAAAGGCAGTATTTTGAATAATTATTCTTCAATAACATATGATACTGAAAAGTTTTTTAAAAATGAAATAATTATTAAAAAAGAAGTATCTTCAAAATTTGGTTTTTATCTTAACAACGTTAAAGAAGAAGAAATTAATATTGCTATAAAAATTTTAAATTCTTCGGTTTATCTAAAAGATATTGCAACAAATACCAGAGGAGAAACTTTGCAAAAATATATTTCAAATACAGGTAAATACAAAATTATTGGTGGAAAGGAAATTGATAGATACAAAATTAGAGGTGTGAAAGGGTATATTGATGAAAAATTTATAAAATCAGAGAAGAGTAAAATTAAAGATAATTCACTTCTTACACAGAATATCATTGCTCATATAACAAAGCCAATTGAGCATATTAAAATAATTTGTTGTATCCCTAAAAATTTAAATTATGTAATTTTAGATACAATTAATCAAATTATTATCTATAATAAAAATTATAAAAAAGAGTTTCTTTGGGCTATATTAAATTCAAAATTAATAAACTGGTATACTTATATTTTTATTTTTGCAAAAGCAATTAGAACAATGCATTTTGATAATAGTGTGACCAATAGACTACCTATACCAAAACTATCAACAGAAAAACAAAAACCATTTGAAACTCTTGTTGACTATATAATTTATCTAAAAGAAAATGCTGAAAAATATCAAAACACAGACCTATTTTCAGCAGATAAACTATTTGAAAGAGTAATTGATTTTATGGTTTACGGATTATATTTTGAAAATGAGATGAAGGCAGATGGAACTTATATAAATGATGAGGTAGCCCCCATTCTTTTTAGCGTTTCCCCCTTAAAAGGGGAAACTAAAGTGCAGGATATCGGGCAGGAAAAAGAACATAAAAATGAAGCAAAAAAGTCTCCCCATTATCAGGGGGGAGATTTAGAGGGGGGATTAGAACAACAAATCCGCACAGTTTATAATGCTTTTAAAAATAACAAACTTATAATGAAAGCCTTAACTTTCTGTAATGTGGAAGAAGTAAAAATCATTGAAGAAAGTATAAAAACTAATTCAAATGAAGTAGATATGGAGATAGACAAAAATGAGGATTGATAAAATAATAAGTTCATTGAGCGTAGTCGAAATGAAAAAGGAGTAAATTTAAATGGATAAATTAATAACCTTTATAAAAGAAAAATATCCTCAAAATGCAATAGATATTTCTGAAAGCCTT
>JAAYPW010000145.1 GCA_012519615.1 Fusobacteriota bacterium | reverse complement strand
TGTATAGCCTTTAATTGCTCTCTTAAAAAGAATTCTCTTTGACTATCATCCATCCCTTTTTTCATTTTTTCTTGAATTTTATTTTTTAACTCTAAAATTTCATATTCTTTATTTAAAAGCTCATTTACTGTTTCTAGCCGTTTTTTTACATCTATTTCTCCTAGTGCAAGATATTTATCTTCAATATCAATATCTAATTGTGCAGCTACAACATCTGAAAATCTACCTGAATCTTCTATATCTATATTTGGAGATATAATTTCTGGAGTTACAGTTAATCCTTTACTTAGACATTTTTCAAATCTACTTTTTCCAATTTTATATAAAGCTTCCATCTCTCTATCATTTATATTATTTACTTCATCTAAAAATTCAATTTCTGCTCTTGAAGTTGTATTTTCGATATTGAAATCAACTAACTTTACCCTTTTAGATGCTTCCACGAGTATTCTTAATGTTCCATCTGGAAATCTTAACATTTTTATTATATTTGCTAAAACTCCTACTTCATTGATATCTTCTTTTTGTACATCTTTAACATTTATTTTTTTTTGTGTAAAAATCACAATTTCGTTATTCTTTTTCAGTGACTCCTCTATTGAATTTATAGAAAAATCACGGCCAATATTAAGTGGTATAATCATGTATGGAAATACAATTATATTTCTCACAATTAATGCCGGATAATTTAATATCTTCGCCTCCATAAAATCGCTCCTTTTTTTATATAATGTAAAACTTCTAATAGGCATTAGTATAAGCCGGATTTTGTATTTGATAGTCATTTATCTACGCTTTTATTCACACAAAAGCTTTAGCAACCTACCCTAGAACAAGAACGGGCAATTCTATCTGTTCTTCTATTTGGTTTTGCTTCAAAGGGGGTTTGCCATGCCTGATTTTTTTCAAAATACAGCGGTGATCTCTTACATCACCTTTTCACCCTTACCATAAATGGCGGTTTATTTTCTGTGGCACTTTCCTTAGAATTACTTCCAACAGCCGTTAACTGTCCTTTTGCCCTGCGAAGTCCGGACTTTCCTCACTTCATAATGAAATGCGACTATCTCTAATACCTAAAAGAAGTTATTTTTCTAACATAACCACATATTTTACAACGATAAATTTTAATTTCGTTATTTTTTTCAGTATCTTTTTTTATAAATTCCATATCAATCCTACAATATTTACATTTTGTAATCTTTTTATATAAAACTTTTTTCAGTATCATTAAAATGATTGTTAATACTGCAAAGAATAAAAACAGATTAAATGAGATAATCTCTATTTTTTTATAAAACTCTGCTTTTTGTATCTCTGCTTCCTCTCTTTTTATGAAAGTCATTATATCATTTAAATTACCTGTAAGTTCGTAAATTAGATCAAGATAGTATTCATTACTTACCAATACATTTACCCTTTCAAGAAGATTTTCTATCTCGTTTTTATACGATGAAATATTTATATTTTCTGAAAATTTCATTTTAATATTAAGTGTATAATTATCTTTTTTATAGATATTAATTACCAAAATATTTTTTATATTAGGTAATCTATTAAAATCATATGGTTCCTCAGTGATTAAAACAAAATACCTAATTTTCTGATTTTGCTCAATATCATCTAGTCGTTTTTTTAAACTAATTTTTTCAATATTATCTAAAAGACCAATCTCATCTCTAATTTTTTCTTGTGCATTAAATATATTTGGTTTTTTAGTATTTATTTCAACATCACTTCCAAATATAAATATTGTGTTAATTATTATAAAAATAAGTATATATATTTTTTTTAACTTAACTTTATACATATTTATTACCAACAAAATCATAAATTATTTATAATTAATTTTATATTATAATCGTAATTAAAATTCTTAATTTAATTAGTTTTGTTAGCAGATTTTCACCGCCCTTTCTTATTAGTTTAATTTTATTTTTAAACATAATTAAATATCGGCAATTCACTGTATACCATTACACTTTCTATATTATTTTCCTCTTCTAAAATATTTTTAATTATATCAGAAAATATAACTTCTGATTCATAGTGTCCTATGTCTAATAAATGGAGTCCATATTCATATGCATCAAGAGCTTCATGATATTTTATATCTCCTGTTATAAATAAGTCTATATTTTTACTTTTAGCTAACGTAATATAAGAACTTCCACTTCCATTTATAATAGCAATTTTTTTTATAAGCTTATCCTCTTTATACACCCATTTTACATTTAATAAATTTAATTTATCTTTTATATAACGGATATATTCACTTGCCATAATCGGTTCGTCTAATACAAAATATCTTCCTATCCCGTTGTCTGAATTTTTAGTATTATATATACTATACTCATAAAATATACTAGAATTCTTTTTTAATTTAGTAATTTCATTTAATAACTCATTTATCTCATTCTCATTAACTATAATTTCAATTTTTTTGTAATTAACTACATTAATACCATATTTTAAGTTGCAATTTATTTTGTCTGTATCTGTAATTATACAATGACTATATTCTTTTTTAGATAATTCTAAAATACTTATAAATTTATTAAAATTACTAACGTCACTTTCTTCAATATATATTACTAAATTATAAAAACTATTTTTTCTTGGTGATAATATTTTTAAATTAGAACCACCTATTATTGATGCAATATAATCGTTTAATCCACCATTAGCACTATCTAAATTAGTATGTAAAGTATATATATTTATATTATTTTTTATAATTTTAAGAAGTTTTGTCCCCTCTATTGTTTCATTATTGACTTTATTAATTGATTTAAAAATAAATGGGTGGTGACTTATTATTAGATCAACTTTATTATTTATTGCATTATCTATAACGCCATCGGTAATATCTAAAGATATCTGTACCCTTTCAATATTTGAATTGCTATCACCTACAATTAATCCCACATTATCCCAATCTTCTTTTAATTTCACAGGAAATTTTTTTTCTAAAATATTAATTATTTTCTTAAGCTTCATCTTCCCTCCACTCATTTAAACGATGAAATCTTAGTTTCTGTATAGCTTGTTTTGCTATTATTCTTACTTTATCCGATGATAAATTAAGCTCTTTTCCAATTTCTCTATAGTTTTTACTATCATTACCTTCCAATCCAAAATACATCTCAATTATGTTTCTTTCTATTTCTGATAATCTATTAAGTAAACTTTCTATCTTTAAACTATTTTTTCTAATTTCAAAGTTTTTATCTATTTCCTCTTCAGTACTATGATCCTCTATCTCTAAAGTATTACTATCATCACTACTTTTTATTGCATTTTTATCCATAATCTCTTTTATTTTAATTATATTTTCAACTTTAATCCCAGTTTTTTTAGATACATCCTCTATTTTATAATTAATTCCTTTCTTATTAGCTAATTCCTGTTCAACTTCTCTGATTTTTTGATAATCTTTTAATATATTACCAGGGATTTTTATAAAATTTAATCTCTCTCTTAAAGATTTAAGAATCTCTTTTTTTATCCACCAAGTTGCATAAGTACTTAATTTATAATTTTTAGATATATCAAATTTTTCTATTGCTTTCATAAGTCCTATTGTACCATCTTGAATTAAATCCAAATAATAAATACCACGCTTATCATAATTTAAAGCTATTTTTGCAACTAATTTTAGATTAGATAATACTAATTCATTTTTTGCTTCTTCATCACCATTTTGATATCTTATTATAAGATCTTTTTCCTCTTCATAGGTTAAAAGTTTATAGTTTTCTATTTCATTAAAATATGTTCTTAGTATATCTTTATTGTTAAATTTATTTACATTTTCATCATTAAAATTTTTCTCATTAATATCTTTTATTTTAATATTGTAGTCATCCTCTGTATAGTCGTTATTAATTATTGAAATTTTGTTATCTAAACTTATTAAACTGTCTATTATAGTTTCATACTCGTTTTCATCTACTTCACCTAGTATATCCTCTATAATTATATCTATATTTTCATTCTTTATTAATTGCTTTTCTATTTTTTCAGTTAATTCTTTCAATCTATCTATATTTTTTTTCATTTTAATGACCCCGTTTTTATAATAAATATTTTATAATTTTTCTTAATTATATCATGATTTTCATTTAAAATCAATTTAATATAATTTATTTTGTAAATTTATTATTTTTTATTCCATTGTGTATTCAGCTATATATAATGTATAAATATTAAAATAATATATATATAAATATCAATATAGTTTTATACAAAATAGTAATATATTATAATTTTGATTTGGAAATAAATAAGTAACTTTTCAATTTTTCTTTCAAGTAGTGTTATAAAATATTACTTTATAAATACAATTAGAATTTTTATTGTAAAAATTCCATACAATAGGATTCTAAAATTCTTTTAAATTTGATTTAATGTACAAGAATATCTTATATTTTAAGTATCCCTCCACAGTAATTTTTTATAAAAATTCTTTAAAATATATTTTCTAAAATTTAATTTAATTACAATATGTATATTGTAATTTATAACATGTCTAAGTAAGAATTATTGTTTTTAAAAATTCGTTTATCAAACGTATTATACTATAAAAAAATCTAATTATAACTTTTCAATATCATATATTATAAATTAAAGAAAATTGTATTTAATTTATAATTAAAAAAACCTTACTTTGCATTATAAAAGTAAGGTGTAATTATTAATGGTACTCCCTAGGGGAATTGAACCCCTGTTGCCGGAATGAAAATCCGGAGTCCTAGGCCACTAGACGAAGGGAGC
>JAAYPW010000144.1 GCA_012519615.1 Fusobacteriota bacterium | reverse complement strand
GGATTTGATCCGATAGATTAGGTAAAAATAGCAGAGAGAGATCTCTGCTATTTTTATTTTAATATGTAAGTTTTATTTTGAAAATTACAATTTTATTTCTAACTTTTGAATACTATTTCATAATATTCTTTAACCTGATATTTTGCTAGGGATGTTTTAACCGTTTTAAAAAAAATTTTTAAGCACTTAGCTCTTAATTCTAGTCGATGCATTTAATCTATAACTAAATTAATAATTTGATTTACTATCTCAATCTTTTCTATATTTACATTTTTTTGTACATATTCTGTTAGTAAAAGTTTATATTTTATTTTAGTATTTATACATTGTAAAAATAAGATAAAAATGTTAAAATAATATTAATAATTTAATATATATTAAAAAAAGCGAGATGAAAATGGAGATAAAAAATGGATACCTGATTTTTGAGGATAAAAAAATAAAAATCAATATTATAAAAAAAGAGAAGAAAAATATATCAATAAGTATAATTGATAATAATACAATAAAAATTACTGCGTCAAAACGGACAAAAGAGACTTTAATTAATACTTTATTAATAAAAAATAAAAATTGGATTATTAAAAAAATAACGAGTATAAACAGTCTAGAAAAAAGTGATATAGGTTATTATGAAGGTGGAAATATATATTTTATGGGGAAAAAATACAAAATTACTATTGAAGAGATAGATGAAATTTATAAGCTTAAAAAAGAAAATATTGTAATATCAAGTAAATATAAAATAGATATCAAAAGTGTTATAGAAAAATTTTATATGGAAAATGCAAATAAAATTATAAAATTAAGATTAAAATATTACTCAAATATTATGGAGTTATATCCAGAAAAAGTAAGAATAAAACCACTTAAAACATTGTGGGGGGTATGTTATGGGACAAATGTGATTACATATAATTATAAAATTGTATGTGGGACTATGGAATATATAGATTATCTTGTTGCACATGAATTAGCACATATAAAATATAAAAATCATTCAAGAGAGTATTGGGATTATTTAGAAAAATATATAAAAAATTGCAAAAAAATTAGGAAAGAATTAAAATCAAATGAGATATATTATTTAATATAGTTAGGGGAATTCTTATGAAAAAAGTTTTATTAGCATTAAGTGGTGGACTAGATAGTAGTATTGCTGCATTTTTATTAAAAAAATCTGGTTATGAAGTGATAGGTATTACTTTTAATTTTTATAAGAATGTAAATTACAAAGAAACTATTGAAAATTCTGAAAAAATAGCTGATTTTTTAGATATAAAATTATTAAAAAGAGAATATTATGAAGAATTTAATGAAAAAATAGTAAAAGAATTTATAAAAAGTTATAATATGGGTATTACTCCATCACCTTGTATATTGTGTGATGAAATAATGAAAATAGGGAAACTTTATAATGTAGCAAACGAATTTGGGATTGATTATATTGCCACAGGACATTATGCAGATAAATATTATGATGAAAACTTAGATAGATATTTTCTAAAAAGATCTAATGATATAAAAAAGGATCAAACATATATGTTATATAGAATTGAACCGAAAATACTTGAAAAAATGCTATTTCCATTACAAAATTATACAAAAGAGAAGTTAAGAAATATTGCAAAAGAGAATAAATTTCCTAATTTCAATCAGAAAGATAGTCAAGGGATATGTTTTGCAGAAAATGGATATATAGAATTTTTAAATAGAAATTCTGAAAAAATTATAAAAAGTGGTGATATTATTGATGAGAATGGTAATTATCTAGGGAAACATAGAGGTTACCAGCTATATACTATTGGACAAAGAAGGGGACTTGGTATAAATTCAGGTAGACCCTATTTTGTGATTGATATTATTCCTGCATTGAATAAAATAGTTGTGGGGGATTATGATAAATTATATAGAAAGAAGATTAAAGTAAATAATTATAAATTATATGTAGATATAGTGGGAAATTTAGAAAATATTATTGGAAGACCAAGATTTTCTAGTAATGGAAATTTAGGTAAAATTTATATTGAAAATAAAAATCTGTATTTCGAGTATTACGAAGCAAATACTCAAAATACAGATGGTCAACATATTGTTTTTTATAAAGATGATATTATAATTGGTGGAGGTATAATAAGTGGTGCAAAAGATGGGATTTGAACCCATAAGGATAATTCCACATGTCCCTCAAACATGCACGTCTACCATTCCGTCACTTTTGCGTTTATCTAAAATTAAGAAATTGTAATGCAATATTAATTTTATCACTTGATCTAAGCGCTGCAATCACGGTCTGTAAAGTATCAATATCTTTACCTGTAACTCTTATTTGCTCATCTTGTATTTGTGATTTCACTTTAAAACCGCCTTGTTTTATTAGTTCGTTAATAATTTTTGCATTTTCTTTATCAATACCTTGTTGTATTGTAGTTGTAATTCTAATATTACCAGAAAAAGCATTCTCTTTATTACCATAATTAAATGCTTTAGGAGAGACATCTCTTTTTATAGCTGCCTGTGTAAATATATCTTTTAGCGCGTCCATAGCCATATCAGAAGATGCGACAAATACAATAGTATTATCTTTTTCATTTAGTTCAATTGTATTAGTCCCTGTCTTTAAATCGTATCTCCCTTTTACTGTTTTTTCACAAACATTAACAATATCCTTTAATACATGTAATTCTACTTTTGAAACAATGTCAAATGAATGTTCTTTTGCCATTTAAATCACCTCATACTTTCATAATAATATATCTATATAATAGTATATTTTCAAATAAAATGCAAGTTATTTAGAATATGTGTATAATAATTGAAATTAGTGTATTAAAAATAATCGTTGACATTTTTTATATAAAATGATATTATTTTTATAATTAGATTGTATTAAAATATATTAATATAAACATTAAGGAGGAGTTATGAAAAGAATTTTATTTTTAATTGTATTTGTTTTTATTGTTAGCAATGTATTTGCTGGTTTTATAATCACAGAAGAGATTGATGGTTCAAAAGAGACTATTTATATTCAAAAAAATAAATTTAAAACATTTGATGAAAGTCAAATTACTATTTTTGATTTAGATAAACAGGAGATATATATTGCAGATATAACAGAAAAAGTATATTATGGTGGAACGATAAAAGATATTCAAAAATCGTTAATTATAGCATATGATACAATTATAAAAAATATTGAAAATACAATGGAAGAGTTATCAGCTGATGAAAAACAATATTTTGAAGGTTCTTTAAAAAGTATTAAAGAATTAAAGGAAAATCTAAAAGGAGAAAAAAATAAAGATAATAATATCTCAAAAGTAGAAATTCTACCTACAGATGAATCAGAAAAAATAGCAGGATTTAATGCAAAAAAATATAATATAATTATAGATGATATATTAGATAGCGAAATATATATTACCAAAGAGATAAACATACAAAAAGAGCTTGATTTTAAAAAACTTTTAAAATTTCAACAAGAGGTTTCAAATACATTTGATTTTGGAGAAGATAAATTTATTGAATTTGTAAAATTAAAAAAAATATACGAATTAGGATTCCCGCTTAAGGAGACATTAAAAGCTAATTATTTAAAAGAATATAAATCTAAATTACAAATGTTTGAGATGGCCGGAGTTGAATTAGAAGAAGATATGAAGTTTAAATTAAAAGAGGAAGCAAAACACTATGCTAAAGATGAAATTGTAACAAATGTTATAAAAATTGAAGAAAAAAAAATATCTTCATCAGAATTTATAATACCAAAAGATTATAAAAAATTAGAGATGGATGAAATATTAGAATCTCTTACAAACAATCTTGTTTTTTAATAAAATAATTATGAAGGATAACTAAAATGTTATCCTTTTTTTTTAAAAAAAATTGATTTTTTTTGTTTTTTATACTATACTTAACCAGTAAAGAATTTATACTAGAGGGGGAAATAATATGAGATTTACAATTAAAATGAAGATTAGTATGTTGGTAGCAATAATAATTATTACATTGACAACAGTGATAGGATATACTCTCTATGGATATTCTAAAAATACAATTACAAGAGAAATTGATATTAATATGGCGAAATTAAGAGACGATGCGATAAATATTGTAGAGAAAGAGTTAAAATTATTAAAATTTGAATTTGAAAATTTAGCTATAAATATAATTGAAGATTATGATAATCGTTATAGAATATCTAAAAATATAGATACAGAGTATTTAAAAAAAATAAATATTATTAAAATAGGTGAAATATTAAATAGTGAGAGTATAAGATATTATGATAATACAGTTGAATATATATCTTTAGCTGAATATACTAGAAAAATATCAATAGATAAAACTATATTTACAGATTTATATATTGAAGGTGAAAACATAAATATTTATTTAATTACAGAGACAAAGCTAAAAAATAATGAAAATAAAATTATTATTGCAAAACTAGATGGTAGTTTTTTAACTGATTTATCAAAACAATTTGGATATGGAAAAACAGGTTATTCTTATATTGTAGATAAAAATGGAACATTAATAGCACATAATACAAAAGAATATTTGATTAATAAAACAAATTTTATTAGAATGGCAGAAACAGATAAGAAGTTTGAATTACTAGGAAATATGTTTAGTAAAATGATAAAAGGGGAAAAAGGGATAGAAAGATATAATTTTCTTGAACAAGATAGGTTTTTTAGTTATGGTCCAATATCAAATAATGGTTGGTCAATGGCAATAGGTGGAATTGAAAAAGATGTATTTAGTAGTTTAAATAAGGTAAAATATTTAATTTTAATTATATCGATTATATCAATAGCTTTAGGAAGTCTTTCTGTTATTTATGCAATAGATCTATTTATTATAAGTAAAATAGACTATTTTAAATCACTATTTATTAAAGCTGCTTATGGTGATTTAACTGTAGAATATGAATTAAAAAAAGTTAATTGCTCTGAAAGATCTGGTTGCGGAAAAGAATCTTGTCCTGAATTTGGAGTAGATGGGGTATTATGCTGGTTTAATGCTGGAAGTTATGCACCAAGTTTTGGACATGAATTAAATTGTCCGAAAATTTTAGGTGGAGTATATAAAGATTGTAATGAATGCCATATATACAAAGAAATAAATACAGACGAAATTGTAGAATTAGGTGGATGGTTTAACAAATTTTTACGGGTATTAAAAGAAAAATTATCTAAAATTAATAGTAGTGCAGAATTAGTATATAGAGGAACTGAAGAGTTAAATAATCTAATGGTAAATATTAGTAGTTCAACTGAATCTTTAGAACATAGTGCTAGTACTACTGCTGCAGCTGTTGAAGAGATGAGTAGTACAACTAATGTGATTTATGATAATGTTACGGAGTTATCTAAAAATTCATATGAAACAATTAATTTAGCAGAAGAGGGAGATGTTGCTGTTAAAAAATCAATTGAAGAGATATATAAAATAAAAACCTCTGTTCAATTAAGTAAAGATAATGTTACAGAATTAGGTGATGAAGTAAATAAAATCGGAGATATAGTTACTGTTATAAATGGTATAGCATCTCAAACGAACTTACTTGCGTTAAATGCTGCAATAGAAGCAGCTCGTGCCGGCGAAGCTGGTAAAGGATTTGAAATTGTTGCAGAGGAAGTAAGAAAGTTATCTGAAAAAACATCACTTGCAACAAAAGAGATTAGTATAATGATAAAAAATATACAAGATAAATCTAAAAATGTAGTTAAAAAAATGGAAAATGTAAATAAAGAAGTAAGCTATGGAGTAGAAACAGCAAATAATGCCGGAAAATCTCTAAATGAAATTATAGGTCAGGTAATTGGAATTAGAGATATGGTTTCTATGATAGAAAATTCATTAAGAGAACAAACTGATGCATCTAATGAAATTGCAAAGCAAACAGAGCATGTAAGTCAAGGTGCTGCTGAGAGTGTAGCTAGAATTGAAGAGGGGAATTTTGAAATAAAAAAAATATCCAATATATCAGAAGATTTAAATAAAATTGTAAACGAATTTAAATTATAAAAATAAAAATAAAAATGATAAATTATCCCTAGTTTATTGTTTTTATTTTTTATATATGATATAATATTAATATAGAAAAGATTTTCCATAATCTAAGCGAATGAGGAGAAATATATATGAAAAAAACATTAATTATTTTAATTATTTTGCTAGTTACATTTGGATGTAGCCAAAAAGTAAAACTTAATAAAAAAATTGATAAAGATTTAGAGAAAAGAGAATATGTATCAGCAATAGATAATATGGAAAAACTTATATCAGTTGAAAACAACAATGAGATTAATATAGAGAAAATTGATTTACTAATAAGCGAAGGACGAGATTATTATAAAAATAGTATTACTATTTATGAGAATGACTCTGATTTAAAAAAATACGATAGAATATTAAATAGTTATGAAAATCTTAATAAAATAAATAGTTTTTTATTAAATTTAGATATTAGTTATAGAAAAAAAATAAATTATGATGTTGAGGACTATGATAGTGAGATTGAGAAAATTAGATACGATGCTGCTAAAAAATATTATGATATTGCTAATAAAAAATACCAAACTGCTGAAAGTAAATTAGAATATAGACGTGCATCGAAATTATACGACAAGGTAAATAACTTTATTTTTGGGTATGAGGATTCTATTTTTTTACAGAAATTATCAAAAGAAAAGGCAACAATGAATGTTGCTATACTACCTATAAAAGATTATAGATATTACTCACAAAATATGTATTTAGGAGATATGATACATTATAAAGCACTTGAGTGGTTATTATTTGATAGAGAGATAAAAGAATTCACAAACATAATGACTGATTTAAAATTATTATCTGATGACGATTATAAAAAAATAGAAAATGGAGATATATCTATTTTAAGTGATTTAAAAGAAAAAGATATGGATTTAGTGGTATATAGTAGATTAAATGCAGTATTTTATGAACCAAGTGTATTATTTACAAAAGTTACACCTATTAAAAAAAGTGTATTTGTTAATGAAAAAGTTTGGAACCGTAATAAAGAAAAATACGATATTATTCAAGTGGAAAAGAATGTATATGCTACAAAATATGAATATAGTAAAAAAAGTAGTGTTAAAATTGTAATGTCAGTAAAGCTTATAAATCCATTACAAAATAGAATTATGGATGTAGATACACTATCTCATGAAGTAGAGGATGTAGTTAGCTGGGAGAGTTATACTGGTGATGAAAGAGCGTATGATACTTTTAGCCACGATGAACGTTATAATAGAACAAAAGATGATATGCTATTTGAATGTGCTAATAAAATTTCAGAAAAATATAAAAATAAAATATCATTTTTTTTAAAATAACTTTACATAGTTTTTTTTTAGTGTTATAATCTTTATGAAAAAATGCAATAATAATAAAAATATAGGAGGAAACAATGGACTTTAAAAATGAAGTTGCAAAAAAAATTATTAGAAATAAAAGCTGTGGCATTATCACCAAATGATCCCTTCGAATTAGATACAGGAATAATTTTAAAATAAAATTAAAATTACTTTCAGATTTTTAATACAGTAGAATATAGGATAAATTATATTTTTAAAATTTATTAAACACGGAGGAATAAATATGAAAAAAATTTTAACAGGAATAATGATTTTAATGGTTTTATTTGGATGTAGCAAACAAGCATCTCTTACTAAAAAAATAGATAAAAATTTAGAAAAAAGAGAATATGTAGCGGCTATAGAGAACGCAGGAAAACTTATTGTGATTGATGAAAATAAGGATGCTAGTATTGAGAAAATAAATTTATTAATAGAAGAAGGGCGAGATTATTATAAAAAGACTATTCTTATTTACCAAAATGATGGTAATTTAAAAAAATATGATGTAATGTTAAATAACTATGAAAGCCTTAATAAAATTAATAATGTTTTGCGTGGTTTAAATACAGAATATAGAGAAAAAATTAATCATGATATTGAAGACTACGATACAGAAATTGTTAATGTTAGGAATACAGCAGCAGAAGAATATTATCAATTTGCAAATGAAAAATATAAAGCTGCAAATAATAAAATGGAATTTAGAAATGTAGAAAAATTATATGAGAAGGTAAATAGTTTTGTGTATGGATACAAAAATTCTCTAGAATTACAAAAAGCATCAAAAGAAAAAGCAATAATAAATGTAGTGATTTTTCCTATAAAAGATTCTTATTATCATATACAAAATACGTATTTAGGAGATACAATACATAGTAAAGTGCTTGACTCATTATTATTTGAAAGGGATATAATAGAATATACAAATATAATTACGAATACATTACAAATAACGGATGAAAATTATAAAAAAATTGAAAATAACGATGTATCGAATTTAAATGCTTTAAAAGATAACGATATTGACTTAGTTGTATATGCTAGGTTAAACTCTGTATTTTATGAAACAGGAATATTATCTACAAAAATTAAACCGATTAAAAAAAATATTAAGGTAAAGGAAAGAGTATTTAATCGGAGTAAAGGTAAATATGAGAACATTTATGTTGAAAAAAAAGTGGATGCGACAAAATACGAATATAGTAAAAAAAGTACAGCAAAAATTTTATTATCTGTAAAAATAATTGATGTTAAGCAGAATCAGATTATAGATGTAGATACACTAACACATGAAGTAGAAGACGTTGTAAAATGGGAAAATGAAGTAGTTGACTATAGAGATTACAATACATATTATAGTGAATTACATAATAAAACAAAAGATGAAATGTTGTATGAATGTGCAAATAAAATTTCAGAAAAATATAAAAACAAGATAATATCTTTCTTAAAATAACTTTACATAATTTTTTTAGTGTTATAATCTTTATAATAAAAAGACAATTAGAATAATAAAATATAGGAGGAAATAATGGACTTTAAAAATGAAGTTGCAAAAAAATTATTAGAAATAAAAGCTGTGGCATTATCACCAAATGATCCATTTACATGGGCATCAGGGATTAAATCACCAATATATTGTGATAATCGTTTAACTTTATCATACCCTATGATTAGAGATCTTATTGCTACAGGATTAAAATCTATTATTGAAGAGAAATTTGGTAATGTTAAAGTATTAGTAGGTACAGCAACAGCAGGTATACCTCATGCTGCGTGGGTTGCTCAAAAAATGAATATGCCAATGGCATACGTAAGATCGTCTGCTAAAGATCATGGTAAAAATAACCAAATTGAAGGTATTGTAAATAAAGGTGATAATGTAGTAGTTATTGAAGATCTAATATCTACAGGTGGAAGTTCTTTAAAAGTTGTAGAAGCTTTAAAAGATGCAGGGGCAAATGTATTAGGACTTGTAGCTATATTTACTTATAATTTTGAAGATGCAACAAATAAATTTAAAGAAAGTGGAGTAGAATTTTATACATTAAGTGATTATGATACGCTAGTAGGTGTAGCTTTAGAAAGTAATTATATTAAAAATGCTGATATAGAGACATTAAGAGAATGGAGAAAAAATCCACGTACATATTTTGAGACAAAATAATATTAGTTTTATAAAATTCGGCAGCTATAAATAGCCTTGGTTGCCGATTTTCTATTATATAGAGGGTGGTGATTTTATTATGAGAGTTGTAGATATTATTGCAAAAAAAAGAGATAATTATAAGTTAACAGAAGAAGAGATACATTATATATTGGATAAATATATAAATAAAGAGATTCCTGACTATCAAATGTCAGCTTTTTTAATGGCAATATATTTTAATGGTTTAGATAAAGATGAAATTGCTATATTTACAGATAAATTTGTAAATTCTGGAGATATAATAGAATTAGAACGAGAGATAAATTCTTTTATTATAGATAAACACAGCACTGGTGGAGTTGGAGATAAAGTAACTATAGCTCTACTTCCTATTTTTTCAAGTTTGGGGATAGGAACACTTAAACTTTCTGGGAAGGGGCTAGGGCATACTGGTGGGACAATTGATAAATTAGAGTCAATAAATAATTTTAAATTTCCTAATACAAAAGAGGAGCTTTTAGAAAAATTTCATGAAACAAATATTGGAATAATGGGATATACAGATAAAATAGTACCATTAGATAAAGAGATATATTCTCTTAGAGATGTAACAGCAACAGTATCGAGTTTACCACTTATTGCAATTAGTGTTATGAGTAAAAAGCTGGTAATACCAAGTAATGGGATAATATTAGATATTAAAGTTGGTAAAGGGGCATTTATAAAAAATATTGATGATGGAGAAAAATTATCAGATATAATGATAGATATTGGTAGAAAATTTAACAAAAAAATGGTAACAATTTTATCTAATATGGATGAACCATTAGGAAATAAAATTGGAAATGCACTTGAAATAGAAGAGGTTATTGAAATTCTAAATGGTGATGGACCTAAAGATTTGCGTAAATTTATCACTGATTTTACAGCTATTGCTATTAATATGAAAAATCCAGAAATAGATTATGAAAATGGGAAAAAAATGGTGGAAGATGTAATTAATTCTAAAAAAGCATTAGATGAATTTCGGAAAATGATAGATAGTTACGGTGGAGATAGTAGTATTATAGATAATATAGATAAATTAGGTATTAGTAAAAATACTGACTATATTTTAGCAGATAAAACTGGTTATGTAAAAGAGATTGATACAGAGAAAATAGGTATTGCTGTAATGAAACTTGGTGCTGGAAGAGAAACTAAAGATGATACAATAGATTATAGTGTAGGTCTTAAATTATATAAAAAAATAGGAGATTATGTGAAAAAAGGGGAAAAATTATTTAAAGTTTATCATAAAAATAATAGAGAGTTAGAAAAAATTAAGTTAGATATACTTAATTCTTATTTAATAGTAGGTGAAAAAGTAGAGAAAAAACCGATTATACTAAAGATAAAGGGGGGAGATTTTATTGAACATAAATAAAAGAATCCTTGTTATAGACGACCAAGATGAGATGTTAGAAAGTTTAGAGAAAATTTTCACAGGAAAAGATAATTTAAAAAAGATAACTTCGAAATTAAACGAGATTGCAAAAGACTTTTTAGGTAATGAATACGATTGGAAAACAGAGGAAAAAGAGGTATATGAAGTTGATACTGTAAATCGCGGTGAGATAGGTTATGAGTATATAAAAAAATCTATTGAAGAGAAGAGACCATATTCTGTAGTAACTATAGATATGAGAATGCCTGGATGGGATGGTTTGAAAACGGCTTCTGAAATTAGAAAAATAGATAAAAACATCGAGATAATAATTGTAACGGCATATTCTGATAAAAATAGAGATGAAATACTAGAAAGTGTAGGAACTCCTGAAAAATTATTATATTTAAAAAAACCATTTGACAGAGAGGAGATAATGCAATTAGTATTATCACTTACACTTAAATGGTCCTTAGAACAAGAGGTAAAAGATCAACTTACTGTAATAAGTGGAAATAAAAACAAACTGGAAAAAATAATTACAAGTATCAGTAAAATTGAAAAAGCAAGATATAATTTAATAGAAACTATAAAAGAGATATTAATTCAATTTTTATATCTACTTAATCTAGAAAAAGGGATGATTAGAGTATATACTGATAATAACTCTTATGATTTTTATAGTCAATTAAAATATATAAGTGAAGAGGATATAAATGCTCTAAAGAACAAATGTTCTTTAACGAAACAAAAATGTAATTTTGGAAAATATCTAGTTATCCCAATACTAAACAATAATGAGTTAATTTCGTTAATAATAACTATTAAAGATGAAAAAGACCTAATAGAAGAAGAGTGTAAAATGCTTGATATATTTATATCTAATGTATCAAATATCCTTAAAAATGCTATGTTGTATAAAATTTTAGAGGATAAAAATAAAGAACTTCTTAGTCAAAATAAAGAATTAAAAAAAATGAATGAACTTTACAAGAAATTTACAGTTGTATCTTCGCACGAGTTAAGAACACCTGCTACATTAATTGGCGGATATGCAACTATATTAAAACAAAATTATTGTAAAACAGAAGAAGATAGGGATAAAACTTATAACGGACTTGTAAAAGCAAGTGAAAGATTAAATAAGATTGTAAATAAATTATCAGAAAGCTTCTCTTTAAATAATAATGAAGAAACTCTTGTGTTGATAAACAAAGAGTATACAGTTGATGAAATATATTCTTCAATTTATAATAAGGTTAAAGATTTTTTAAGTGTTCGAAATCAAAATATGATTTTGGAAAAAGAAGATAATCTACCAAAAGTGCTAATAGATAAGGAAAAAATTGTAAACTTTGTATTATTAAATATAGTGCAAAACGCGATTAAAGCAACAGAAGATGGAAAAACAATTAAAATTAGTGTGAGAAAAGAGGTTTCAGAGAATAAACTTATATTTTCTGTAATCGATGAAGGATTCGGGATAAATAAATCAGACTTAAATGATATATTTTTACCATTTTTTGTAACAGGAAATGAAGATAATCATCATACTGGCATATTTGAATATAAATCTGCTGGTATTGGATTAGGTCTTTCTATTGCAAAAGGGATGCTAGATAATATAAATGAAAAAATATATTGTGAAAGCGAAGAAGGAGTGGGGAGTAAATTTGTATTTACACTACCTATAGCATAAAAAAGGGGTGGGTATGATGATATATTTTATATTTTTAATTATATTAATTATATTAGTAGAACTCTATTTTTTTATAAAAAATAAAAAATATAGCAATAAGAAAAGAAAAAAACATTATATAACATATAAAAAAAAAGAGAATATAAGCAATAAAATAGTTGATCATACTAATTCAAAAAATGAAAATAAAAATAATAGTAATAGAAATATAGTAAGACAATCAGGTATAAAAAAAATTAGTTTAAGAGAGGAATTAAAAAGGAAACTAGATAGAAATTTTAGCAAAAATGATAAAGATTATATATATGAGAAATTTAATAATAGGTGCTTTAAATGCGGAAATAAAAACGACTTAACAATTGATCATCATATTCCGTTAAAATGTGGGATTGGATTAAAGATAGATAAAAAAAAATATAATGCTGTTCTTTTATGTAGGAGATGTAATAATAAAAAAAATAATAAAATGCCCGAAGAATTTTATAATAAGATAGAATTAGAATTATTAAAAAATAAATTCAATGTAGATAGTGTGAATTTAAAAAATACAATAAATTTAAATTCAACAATAAATTACAAAATAAAAGAGATAAATAATAAAATAGAAAAAAACGCAAAACTTGAATTCATTTATCAAGATGTAGAAAATAATTATAAAATAGAACATATTAATGAATTTTTTCCTAAAAAAATAATAATAGAAAAATTATTTAAAACTTATGGTTTTGAAAGAAAATATATATTAGAAGGGGAAAATAAAGGGGAAAAAGAGATAAAAAGATATAATATAAAATATATAATAAGCATAAAAGAATAAAAATAATTACTTATATAGAAAGGGTGATAATATTGGATTTAATGCTAAATTTTGGAATAATTGGGATTGAAAAAGAGAGTAAAATTATTAAATTTAATGAGACAATATTATATGATGTAATAATTATAGGTGGAGGAGCTGCAGGATTAACAGCAAGTGTATACTGTATGAGAAAAGGGTTAAAAACTGGTATAATTGGGAAAAATATTGGAGGACAAATAACATCCACAAAAAATATTGAAAATTATATGGGTTATAAAAATGTAGAAGGTATTGATTTAGTAGAAAAATTTAAAGAGCAAGTTAAACAGTTTGAGATATCATATATTGATGATAAAGAAGTAATAAGTCTTAAGAACGAAGGAAATATAAACTATATTGAATTAGATGATGGAAAAGTATATAGATCTAAAACTGTAATTATAGCAACAGGAGCAAAATGGAGAAAATTAGGTGTGAAAGGTGAAAATGAATTAATAGGAAAAGGAGTAGCATTTTGTACAACATGTGATGCTCCACTTTACAAAGATAAAAAAGTTGCTATAATCGGTGGGGGGAATTCTGGATTAGAAGCTGCTTTAGATCTTATAAAAATAGTGGAAAAACTATATTTAATAGAGTATGACAATAAGATAAAAGCAGATGAAATATTGGTAAAAAAACTAGGTGAATACAGTAATTATGAGATTTTAACGGGACATCAGGTTATAGAAATAATTGGAAAAGATAAAGTTGAAAAAATAGTATTAGAAAATCGTAACAATAAAGAAGTAGATAGATTAATAGTAGATGGGGTATTCATTGAGATTGGACTTGAACCAAATAGTGAGTTTTTAGGAAATTTATTAGAGTTAGATAGTAATAACAGAATCAAAGTAGATTGTTCGTGTAAAACAAGTATAGAAAGTATTTTTGCAGCAGGAGATGTAACAACAGTACCGTATAATCAAATTATAATTGCAGCAAGTGAAGGTGCAAAAGCAGCACTTTCTGCATATAACTACTTGACAAAATCAGAATAAAAACGTATAATAGCAAAGTCATATTCTAATATTATTTTTTTTAGATATAAGAATATAGATATATGCTAATTTTACATCATAGTAATAATATAAAATATAGCAGTTATATAAAGTGCTATATTTTTTTATTTAAAATAAATCTAAGCAAATTTTAAGAATAAACTAATTTAAAATTAAGAATTGTAGAATTTTATAAAATATAAATATTAAAGGAGGAAAAATGGTATTATTATTTCATATGTTGCTTGTTGTACTTTGTGTTGTATTTTATGTAAAAAACTAATGTATAATTGATGAAAATTATGCGACTAAAAAGGTATTTAATAAATATAAAAAAACAGAAAGAGATAAATATACCTGCCAAAACATAAATCTAGATTTATGTTTGCTTAAATTAATAATCAAATAAATATGAAAAGGTCAAACTTATTTGTTTGCCTTTTTATTTATGTAGATAATTGTTATAAAAAATATGAATATATTGTAGTATTTTAAAGAAAAGATAAAATCAAAGTTAAAATAAAATATATAAAATATTAATTAAATTATAAATGATTTATTTAATAAAAATCAGTGTTTAAATATTTTAAAATAAAAGAAACTTGAATAATAAAGATTATATACAAAAATAAGCATAATAATAAATACAACTGAAAAAAAGAAAGTATTTCATTGTACCTATAATTTTTTTCAATTTTATTTAAACTAGTATGTAAAATTAAATAGCATTTTTAGTATTTTTGACTTTTTTTAAATGACAACTGCATAACAAATTATAATACCATAAAAAATAAAGATAATATTATAAATATAATTAAACGAGTTATATATATTATTTAAGATAATATTTTTAAATTATAGATTTTAAATTAACAATATATAAATTTGTGAAAAAAAAGGAGGTTTACAATAACCTCCTTTTTATATTATTTTTTTAATATTACTGCAGTTAAAGGTGCAATTGTAATAGAATTTGATGTAATAGTAACACCTTCTGGAGACGTAATAGGAGTTAATCCTGCACTATTACTATCTGATAAGATAGATGTTTTTGTAAGGTCAATTTCTAAATCTAAAGCTCTTTCCTTATTATCACCATTTATAAATACATAAAATTCCTCATTTGAAGTAGATACACATTTATATCCGATAATTAAATCTTTTGATTTAATAGCGTTAGATTTGATTAATGTAATATTTTCATCAACTAAAGCTTTTGTTTTTAATCTAAATGCATCACTACTTTTTCTAATTGCAATAAGACCTTTTGTATATTCCATTGTTTTTCTTTGAACTGTATCAGTTGTAACTTTTGTCCAGTCAAACATATTTATTATATCACTTGCATCATATGAGTTATGAATAAAATGTTCTCCTGAAGAAGTTGTAGTATGTTCACCATTTGGAGTTCCACTTCCGTTCCATTTTTTTGATCTACCATATTCTTGTCCAGCATGTAAAAATGATGTACCTTGACTTGTAAGAATTATAGCATTTCCTAAACGGATTCTTTTATGAATCTCCTCACTAGCATCAACTGATGATTTTTTTATAGATTGAGTAATTACATCATGTAAAGTCAAGTTATCGTGTGCTGCAATATATTGAACAACATCACCAGGTGAATCTGCATTCATATTAGTTGGTTGAGCTTTAATATTTTTAAATATTGTATTAATATCACGGGCACCACCAGTTATGAAACGAGGTTCCCCTTCACAACCATAACCAGATTTTAATTCGTTTCTAATCTCATCAGAAAAACATGAATAAGAATCTGTTTTATCCATATAGTCTTGTGTAGCACCTGTGGTTTTACTTGGACCTGAATAAAGTCTCCATCCTTCACCAATAAAGATAGTCTTAGGATTAATTTTACTAGCTTTAATATATGCTTCATCCATTGTAACAGTATCGATTATTCCCATTAAGTCAAATCTAAATCCATCAACTTTATACTCTTTTGTCCAGAATTCTACAGAATCAACAATAAGTTTTCTAGCTATAACTTTTTCTGTTGCAACGTCATTTCCACAACCAGAATTTGACTGCGTTCTATAGAAATATCCCGGTATAACATTATCTAATATCTCTTTTGTAGCAGTATGATTATAAACAACGTCAAGTATAACTCCCATTCCAGCATCATGAATTGCATCTATAAGTTCTTTTAGTTCACTTACACGAAGTTCAGGATCTTTTGGATCATCTGAATACATCCCTTCAACTGCAAAATAGCTATGAGGATCGTATCCCCAATTGTAATTACAGTTTTTTGATTGATAATTCATTTCCCTTTTTCTACTTTGTGATTCATCACCATTATAATAAGACATTACAGGAAGTAGCTGTACATGAGTAACACCTAAATCTTTAATATAATCAAGTTTTTCAATAAAAGCAGTATATGTACCAAAATTTTTCCCGTTTAAACTACTCTCAACTGAAGGATCCACGGTAAAGTCTCTTACATGTATCTCCCATATTATTGCATCTTCACGTTTTTCGTAAGGTAAGTTTTTACTTGGTCCAAAACCTGTAATATTTGCAAAACTTTTTACTTGTTTTAACGAAGAGAAGTCTATAATAGCAGCTTTCCCAACTTTATCTCCATCACTAGCAGTTCCGTATGTGTTTATTCTGCATTCATACATTGATTTAGCATAGGGGTCTAATGCTATCCTATTACCTAATTTAAATTGATATAGTAAACCTCTAAAATCACTAACTTCTGGTACTTCTGAAGTTGAAATATTTTTTTCCCATACACCAGTTTCCTCGTCTAATTCTAATTCTACAGTAGCTAATAATTTATTAGCATCTTTCGAATCATAAAAAAGTATATTTGCTGAACTTACAGAAGGAGACCATACTTTTACAGTAATTGTCCCATTAGAATTATATGTAACTCCAAGGTCATTACCGTCATAACGGTAGCTATCTAAACTGCTAGAACCAGAAGATGAACCACCACAACCTACTAAAGTAAAGACAAATAAACTTAAAATTAATAACATTAAACTTGTTTTTTTCATTTTTTCTCCTCTCATCTCTTTTATTAAAAACTACATAATAATATCATAATTTTTAACAATAATCAAATTAAATTTACATTATATTTTGTATTATTTTTATAAATAAAATATTTTATTTCAAATTAAAAGAATTTAAGGATTTTATTTCATTAAACAATTGAGTTTTTTTTAAAAATATGATAAAATATAGATAGAAAATTTTAAAATTTGATTAGAGGTGTTTTATTTTGAAAATATTAGATAGATTATTTAAATATTTTAACAAAATAGGTGTAAAGAAAAATAATAATGAAAATAAAATAAAAACTAAAGAAGATGAAGAAGTAAATCAAAGATGGGAGAAATTTGTACAGTATTTTCGTGTAAGCACTATTACAGGGATAATGTACGGGATGGCAATAGGGTGGATGTGGGGACTTAAAGGATTTTTTATTTATGGACCACTTGTGGGATTTGTAGTAGGATTAATATTAGCAGTAATATTTACATTTGATAAAAGAAATAAAAATATTGATAGAGATCAGTATCTGTAATAAAGGAGTAAAGATGGAGATATCGTTAAATAACGAAGAAAATATTATAAAAGGTAGTAAAATAATAAAAAATGGTGGATTAGTAGCATTTCCCACAGAAACAGTATATGGATTAGGAGCAGATGTATTTAATCCAATTGCAATTGCAAAAATATTTGAGGCTAAACAGAGACCATTTTTTGATCCATTAATAGCACATGTAGATAGTTTAGATAAATTAAAAACTGT
>JAAYPW010000143.1 GCA_012519615.1 Fusobacteriota bacterium | reverse complement strand
GCGGTTAATTTCTTTTGAATTTAATCTGTGTCTATCCGTGTTAAAATTATAATTTTGATTTTTGTTTTTGTTTTTCTAATAACTAATCTCTAAACTCTAAACTCTATTTTACTTTATTATTTCATTAGCTATTTTTATCTCTTTGGCTGTTGGTTCACGTTGCTCTTTTAAAGTATACTCATATCCCATCTCTTCCCATTTATATTCACCTATTTTATGAAATGGCAAAATTTCTATTTTAGTTATTGATTTATAGTTCTTTTTAAGATTTTTTATTCTAATAAGTTCATCTTCACTTCCTGTAATTCCTGGGATAAACACATGTCGTAACCATATCACTTTATTTAATTTATCTATATTTTCTAAGAACTTAAGCGTTAATTCTAATTTAGCCTTTGTTAATTCAAAGTGATTTTCACTATACATGCTTTTTATATCTAATAAAAATAGATCCACATATTGAATTGTATCTTTTACTCTATTATAATCTATATTTCCGGAAGTATCTATTGCTATATTTATATTTTTTTTCTTTAACTCTATGAAAAGTTTCTCTAAAAATTTTGCCTGTAATAGTGGTTCTCCTCCTGATATAGTTACGCCTCCACCACTTTTTTTCATAAAAACTTCGTATTTTAATATTTCGCTTAAGGTTTCTTCTACTGTATAGATATTACCATTATTCATATTCCAAGTATCGGGGTTATGACAATATTTACAACGTAAATAGCACCCTTGCATAAAAATTACAACTCTTATTCCAGGCCCATCTACAGTTCCACATGTTTCAAATGAATGTATTCTTCCAACTGTTTCCAATATTATCACCCCATTTCTCTTTTTTTAAAATCTATTATGAAAAGTTCTATTAATTACATCTAATTGTTGCTCTTTTGATAATTTAACAAAATTAACTGCATATCCAGATACTCTTATTGTAAGTTGTGGATACTTTTCAGGATGTTCCATTGCATCAATAAGTGTTTCCTTATCAAACACATTTATATTCATATGGTGACCACCTTGTAAAAAATACCCGTCTAATATAGATTCTAAGTTATTTATTCTCTCATTTTCCTCTTTACCTAATGCTCCTGGTACAATAGAGAATGTATAAGATATCCCGTCAAATGCATATTCGTATGGTATTTTTGCAACTGATGATAATGACGCTATCGCACCTTTTTCATCTCTACCGTGCATTGGATTTGCTCCTGGTGCAAATGGTTCCCCTTGTTTTCTACCACATGGAGTATTCCCTGTTTTTTTACCGTAAACAACATTTGATGTAATTGTAAGTATTGATAATGTTGGTGTAGAATTTCTATATGTTTTGTGTTTTCTTAACTTTTTCATAAATTTTTCCACTACATCAATTGCAATTTGATCAACTTTATCTATATTATTCCCAAATGATGGGTATTCTCCTTCAATTTCATAGTCTACTATTAATCCATTTTCATTTCTAATAGCTTTTACTTTTGCATATTTTATAGCTGATAACGAGTCTACAACTACTGACAATCCTGCTATACCAGCTGCAGATGTTCTTTCTATATCAAGATCATGTAATGCCATTTGTAGTCTTTCATAGGCATATTTATCATGCATATAATGGATAATGTTTAAAGTATTTATATACAATTTAGCTAGCCAATCCATTACATATTCATATCTTTTCATTACATCATCATAATCAAGATATTCTGATGATACTGGGCTAAACATTGGAGAGATTTGTTCACCTGTTCTCTCATCTTTACCACCGTTAATCGCATATAATAGTGCTTTTGCTAAGTTTGCACGTGCTCCGAAAAATTGCATCTGTTTACCAATTTTCATTGGAGATACACAACATGCAATACCGTAGTCATCACCATAATATCTTCTCATTGTATCATCATTTTCATATTGAATTGCACTTGTATCAATAGATAATTTCACACAGAAATCTTTAAAGTTTTTTGGTAATTTTTCTGACCAAAGTACAGTAATATTTGGTTCAGGAGCTGCACCTAAATTATATAATGTATTTAGAAATCTCATACTTGTTTTTGTAACTAATGTTCTGCCGTCAATTCCCATACCACCAATTGATTCTGTTACCCATGTTGGGTCTCCTGAGAACAATTCATTATAATCTGGTGTTCTTAAAAATCTCACCATTCTTAATTTCATTACAAATTGATCTATTAATTCTTGTGCTTCTTTTTCAGTGATTAAACCTTTTTGTAAGTCTGTTTCTATGAAAACGTCTAAAAATGTTGATACTCTACCTAAAGACATTGCTGCGCCATCTTGCTCTTTTATTGCACCTAAATATGCAAAATACGTCCATTGAATTGCTTCTCTTGCATTTTTAGCAGGTAGTGAGATATCACATTCATATTTTTTTGCCATCTCTTTTAATTCATATAAAGCCTTTATCTGTTCAGAAGTTTCCTCTATTCTTTTTATTATCTCCTCTTCCATAAAGTCTCTATCCAATTGTTTTTTTTGCTCTTTTTTATCCTCTATTAATTTATCTATACCATATAGAGCTACTCTTCTGTAGTCACCTATTATTCTTCCTCTACCATATGCATCTGGTAAACCTGTTATTATCCCAGAACTTCTAGCTTTTCTCATATCTTCTGTATATGCATCAAATACTCCGTCATTATGTGTTTTTCTAACTGTATGGAATATATTTTCTACATCTTTATCAAGCTCATATCCATAAGAATTAAGTGCATTTTTAACAACTCTAATTCCACCAAATGGCATAATTGCTCTTTTTAAAGGTTTATCCGTTTGAAATCCAACTATTTTTTCTAAATTTTTATCAAGATATCCTGCTTCATGGTTATTTATCCCTGCAATTATTTTAGTATCTGCATCTAATAACCCTTTTTTTATCTCTAATTCAAATAAGTCTTTAACTTCATTCCACAATTTTAATGTATCTTCTGAAGGTCCTTCTAAAAAATCAGAATTTCCTTCGTATGGTGTATAGTTATTTTGTATAAAATCTCTTACATTTATCTCTTCGTTCCATCTTCCTTTTTTATAATTTTCCCATTCCTTATACATTTTTCTCCTCCTAATTGTTTTTACAATATGGTCTGTATATTGCAAAATAAAATATAAACGGTACTATGACTCCTCCACCAATAATATTTCCTATAGTAACAGGTATTAAATTAGAAAAAACTTGTGTGAATGTTATATCCGCATTTATTAATTGTGCTGCATGTAGATAAAACATATTTGCAACACTATGTTCAAATCCAGATAGCACAAATAGCATTATTGGAAACCAACATGCACTTATTTTTGAAACAACATCTTGTGCAGCAGTTGCCATCCATACCGACATTACAACCACAATATTACATAATATCCCTCTTATTACTAATTCGTATAAATTTAAATTTACTTTTTTTGTAGCTATTCCCACTAGAAGTTCTCCAGCACTATTATTCACTCCACTATTTGTATACATACCACTATATACTATTGCAAATGCAAATAATAACGCTCCAATATAGTTTGAAAAATATACAATTATCCAATTTTTCATAACATTTCTAAATTTAATTTTTTTTTCAATAAATGAAAAACTAATCATGTTATTACTTGTAAAAAGTTCACCACCAGCAATAACAATAAGCATAAGTCCAACTGGAAATATTGATGCACTTGCAAATTTCATTAATCCCTCATCAATATTACCTAAAGTTTGCGATATAACTATTGATCCATGTGCTCCTAAACTTATGAAAAAACCTCCAAGCATACCTAATAAAAGTATCTCTATAAATTTCATATTTGATTTGAATACGCATTTTTTTGATGTTTCAATTGCAGTTTCAAAAGGACTTAAAAATCTTTTCATTAAAATACTCCTTTATTATTTTTTACTTGTTAAAATATAGGGGAATTAAAATTCCCCTATACTAAGCTTATATTTTTTCCCCATTATATGCATTTATTAGTATTTCTCTTATTTCTGATAATAATGGATATGCAGGGTTTGCACCTGTACATTGGTCATCAAATGCTTGTTCACATAAATCATCTAAATTGTCATAGAAATCTTTCTCTGTTATACCTAGGTCTTTGAAAGAGTTTGCTAGTCCAACTTCAGCACTTAAATTTTGGATCGCTTTTATTAAATTATCAATTTTTTCATCAGTTGTAGCTCCGCCTAATCCTAAATAATCTGCTATTCTTGCATATCTAAATTTTGCATTTGGATATTTATATTGTGAGAAAGCTGCTTGTTTTTTAGGAGCATCATTTGCATTAAATTTAATTACATATGGTATTAATATTGAGTTTGCAAGTCCATGTGGCACTCCAAATTTTGAACCAATTTTATGTGCAATTGAGTGACAAATTCCTAAGAAAGCATTTGCAAACGCCATACCTGCCATAGTTGCAGCATTATGCATTTTATCTCTTGCTTTTAAGTTATTTTTACCATCTCTATATGAATCTGGTAAATATTTAAATACTAGTCTGATTGATTCTAATGCAAGTCCGTTAGTATATTCATTAGCAAGTACTGATACATAAGCTTCTACAGCATGAACTAATGCATCTATCCCACCATATGCACATACTGATTTTGGCATAGTCATTACAAATTCTGTATCAATAACAGCCATATTTGGTGTTAATTCATAGTCAGCTATTGGATATTTAATACCTGTTTTTTCATCTGTAACTACTGAAAACGGTGTAACTTCTGAACCAGTTCCTGATGTAGTTGGTACAGCTACTAACTTAGCTTTTTTACCTAATTCTGGGAATTTATATATTCTTTTTCTAATATCCATAAATCTCATAGCTAAATCTTCAAATTTAACATCTGGATGTTCGTACATTACCCACATTATTTTAGCAGCATCCATTGGTGAACCTCCACCTACAGCTATTATAACATCAGGATTAAATGAATTCATAATTTTAACACCATTTCTTACATTTAAAAGTGTCGGATCTGGTTGTACATCATAAAAAACTTCATATTCTATATCTAATTCTTCTAGTGTATTTGTTACTTTATCTGCTACCCCTAAGTCATATAAAACTTTATCTGTAACAATAAATGCTCTTTTTTTATGGGCATCTTTTAATTCTTGTAGAGCTATTGGTAATGAACCATATTTAAAATATACTTTTTCAGGAACTCTAAACCAAAGCATGTTTTCTCTCCTTTCAGCAATTGTTTTTGTATTCATAAGGTGTTTTACTCCAACGTTTTCACTTACTGAGTTTCCCCCCCATGATCCACATCCTAGTGTTAGAGACGGTGCTAATTTAAAGTTATATAAGTCACCAATTCCACCTTGAGATGATGGTGTATTTATTAATATTCTTCCTGTTTTCATTTTACTTCCAAAATAATCAATTCTATCTTGATTTTTAACTTGGTCTGTATACATAACTGAAGTATGTCCTATTCCTCCTAATTCAACTAATCTTACTGCTTTATCTATTGCTTCTTTATAATCTTTTGCAATGTACATAGCTAAAACAGGAGATAATTTTTCATGTGAGAAAGGTTCTGATATATCAGTAGAATCTACTTCACCAATTAAAACTTTTGTATCTTCTGGTACAGTTACTCCAGCCATTGCTGCAATTTTATAAGCAGGTTGTCCAACAATTGCTGAGTTTAGGTTACCATTTTTTATAATAGTTTCCCCTACTTTTATTCTTTCATCGTATGAAAGTATGTATGCTCCTCTTTCTAAAAACTCTTTTTTTACTTCTTCGTATACTTCATCTACAATAATAACTGATTGTTCAGAAGCACAAATCATACCGTTATCAAAAGTTTTACTCATTAGAACTGAACTTACTGCCATTTTTAAATGTGCTGTCTCATCAATAACTGCCGGTGTATTTCCTGCTCCAACCCCTATTGCTGGTCTACCTGACGAATAAGCAGCTTTAACCATTCCTGGTCCCCCAGTAGCTAATATCATATTAGAGTTTTGCATTAAATATTGTGTTAACTCAACTGATGGATCTGTAATCCAGCCAATTACCCCTTCTGGAGCTCCTGCTTTTACTGCTGCTTCTAGTACTAGTTTAGCTGCTTCAATTGTACAGTTTTTCGCTCTTGGATGAGGGCTAAAAATAATACCGTTTCTAGTTTTAAGTGATATTAAAGCTTTAAATATTGCTGTTGATGTTGGATTTGTTGTTGGTATAATTCCAGCTAAAACTCCAATTGGTTCTGCAATTTTTTTAATTCCATAAGAATTATCTACCTCTAATACACCACATGTTTTATGATCTTTATATTCATTGTAAATATACTCTGATGCAAAATGGTTTTTAATAACTTTGTCTTCTATAATCCCCATTCCTGTTTCTGCAACTGCCGATTTTGCTAGTTTAATTCTTGCATCACTTGCTGCTAATGCCGCCATTCTAAAAATGTGGTCCACTTGTTCTTGAGTGAAAGTTGAAAATTTTTCTTGTGCCTCTTTTACTCTGTTGATTAGCTCTTGTAATTCCTCCACATTACTAACTCTCATATATTCCATATTCATCTCCTCCTAAATATTTATTATTTATTAATTCTTAGTTATTAGTT
>JAAYPW010000142.1 GCA_012519615.1 Fusobacteriota bacterium | reverse complement strand
GCTACAGCTTCTGTTGTCTTTTTAATTGATTCAGCCTCTGCTTGAGCTATAATTAATCTTGCTTCTGCAACTCCTTCAGCTTCTAATACTTTAGAGGCTTTAAGACCTTCAGATTTTAATATACTTGATTGTTTTGCACCTTCAGCTGTAAGGATAGAAGCTCTTTTATCTCTTTCTGCCCTCATTTGTTTTTCCATTGCTTCTCTTATTTCTTTTGGAGGAACTATATCTTGTAATTCAACCCTATTTACTTTTACTCCCCATTTATCAGTTGCATCATCTAATATTGATCTAAGTTTTGTATTAATGGTATCTCTAGAAGTTAGAGTTTTGTCTAATTCTAATTCTCCTATCACATTTCTTAGTGTAGTTTGAGTAAGTTTTTCAATTGCATCAGGTAAATTATTAATTTCATAAATTGCCTTTTTTGCATCTGTTATTTGAAAATATAATTATAGAAAAGATAGGTGTGAAAAAGAATAATAGTAAATTTTATGTTGAGTTAACTGTAAATAATTTTTTTTATAATAAAGAAAAACAAAAAATAATGGTAATAAGAGATGTTGATGATAAAAAGAAAAATGAACTTCATATAAAAAAATTGTTAAATGCAGTTTCTGCTTCTGCTGATATGATTGTAATTACAGATATTGATGGAGTTATTGAATACGTAAACCCAGCATTTACAGAAATTACAGGTTATAGCGAAGAAGACACTTCAAGAAAAAACATATCTATCATTAAATCAGGGTTAAATACAAATGAGTACTATAAAAACTTATGGGAAACTATTTTAAGTGGAAAAGTATTTCGTGCAGAGGTAATTAATAAGAAAAAAAATGGTGATTTTTTCTATTATAATCAGACAATTACCCCTATATCAGACGAAAATGGAAAAGTTGTGAATTTTATCTCAACTGGTAAAGATATTACAGAGAAAAAAGAAGCTGAAAAAAAACTTGATGAATATAGGGAAAATCTTGAGAAAATGGTAAATGATAAAACAAAAGAGATCGTATTATCAAATGAGATCTTAAAAAACGAGGTAGAAGTTAGAAAAATAGTTGAGAAAAAATTAATTAAAGAGCGAGATCTTGTAAAAAAATATTTTGAAACAGCTGGTTCTCTTATTTTAATTTTGGATATAAATGGAAATATTAATGATATGAACTATACTGCTTATACAATACTAGGTTATAGTAAAGAAGATTTAATCGGAAAAAACTTTATAGACCTTTTTATAGAGGATGAAGAAAAATACAAAAGAATTTTGGATAAAATGATTGAAGATAGCTCGTATAATAGAGAGATGATAGAGCTGCCAATAAGAGATAAAAATGATAAAATTCACATTATTTATTGGAACAATGTTAAACTCTATGACGAAAATAATAATTTTAATGAGATATTAATTTCAGGTGAAGATATTACAAAAATTGTGGAATCAGGTAAAGAGAAAGAATCAATGTTAAAAGAAATGGGAAATCGTATAAAAATAATTAATGCACTTTATGCTATATCCACAGTTATAAATACGAATAATTGTGAGGAAGATATATTAGATACTGTTAATGATATTATTCCATTAGGACTAAAAAATACTGGTAAATCCAATATATTAATTGAATATAATAACCGTTCATATGCATCATGTGATGAAAAAATATACAAGTCTGAATATAAGAAAGATATTTTAATAAATAATAAAAATCTGGGAATAATAGAGATATTTACAATTGAAAAGTTATCACAAGACGAGGTAGAGTATCTAGACAATATTTATAGAATGATAATTGAGATGTTAACAAAAAAGAAAATAGAGAAAAAATTAATTGAATCAGAAAAAATGGTAAAAGAGACACAAAAACTTGCAAAACTAGGATATTGGGAATATGATTTTAATAAAGATGAGATATTTTGGTCTGAAGAAACTTATAATATTTTTGGTATAAATTATAATGAGGAAATTACTATTGATAAATATTTTAGTATGATTCACAGTGAAGATAAAGAAATATTATATAGAAGTTTAGAAAATTTAAAAAACAATAAAAAAAATTATGAAATTACAATACGTAATATAAAAAAAGACGGTTCTATTTTTTATGCAATCTCAATGGGAACACCTCTTATAGAGGGGGAAAAGGTAAAAAAAGGATATGGATATATTATGGATATAACAGAGCTTAAAACATATGAAATTGAGCTTTTAAAAGCTAAATTAGATGCTGAAAATGCAAATAAAGCTAAAAGTACGTTCATTGCAAATATGAGCCATGAGATTAGAACTCCTCTAAATGCAATACTTGGATTTACACAATTATTATTAAAAGAGCCCCTTGATAATGATATATTCGAAAAACTATCGACGATTAAGCGTAGTGGAGAACATCTACTTCTATTAATTAATGATATTTTAGAGATGTCTAAAATTGAATCAGGTAAAATCCAGATTGATAAAAAAAGTTTTTGTATTAAGACAATGTTAACTCTTGTGAAAGATATGTTTATTTTAAAAGCAGAAAATAAAGGGATCGATTTTGATATAATATATGAAAACGAAGTTAAACACTATATTATAACAGATGAACAAAAATTAAGACAAATATTTATTAATTTAATTGGAAATTCGATTAAATTTACAAAGGCAGGGTATATAAAAGTTTATATAAAAATTGAAGAGAACAATGATTTTGAGG
>JAAYPW010000141.1 GCA_012519615.1 Fusobacteriota bacterium | reverse complement strand
TTTTTAATTATAGTATCACCTATTGCACCTCTATCAACAGTACTATTTGCACCTATCTCCACATTATCTTCTATTAAAACTCTACCTATCTGTTGTAATTTCTTATTTTCGCTTCCAACTTTTACAAATCCAAATCCATCAGCTCCAATTACAGCTCCTGGTAATAATACAACATTATCTCCAATTATAGTATGCTCTCTTATTGTTACATTTGGGTAAATTAGACAATTTTTCCCAATTTTTGTTCCTTCCATAATAACAGAATTTGGATATATTTTTGTATTAGCTCCAATTGTAACATTATAACCAATATACACCCCCACTGCTATCTCTACATTTTCTCCAATTTTAGCGCTTTCCTCTATATTTTTAGAAGGAAATTTTATTTTTTTACTAAAAATATCTAGTATAATAGGCATTATCTCTCTAGGATTTTTACTTATTTTAATATAAGTTTTACCTTCTGGTAAATTTTCGATATTTGGAACTAATACTACTTTTGCTTTTGTATCTTTTAATTTAGATAAAAATTTTTCTTCTGCGGCAAAAGTAATGTCATCTTCTTCAGCTTGGAAAAAAGGAGATAACTTCGATACAGTAATATTTTCATCACCAACTATTATTCCATCGATTTTTTCAGAAATTTCTTTTATAGAATAATTCATATCAAGCAACTAGTCTATAAAAATAAACTAGTTTTCAACCTCCTCTCATTTTCTAAAATTATATATATTATTTAAATTATAACTCTTTTTCATAAATTTATCAAGACTTTTTTGTTTGTATGTATATATTAATATTATCTAATGTAATAATTTAAAAGATTGTAGAATTCTACAATCTTTTAATAAGTTTATTTTATTATAATTATAAACAATTAATCAAGACTAATTTGTTCAGCAGATGATAAGAATTTTAATACATCTTCTGTGATATCTAACTTAAGTCCAGATTTTATATAGTAAACCGCCTGTGCATCGATAATGATATCTATATTTTTTTGTTTTGCAACCTCTTCAATTCCTGTTTTAATATCTGTTTTTAATTTTTCTAAAATTGTATATTGATCTTGATCTAATCTTTGCTGTAAATACTGATATTTTTGTGCAAATGTGTCTTTTGCAATTTCTAAATCATTTTTATCTTTTTCTGTTGCCTTATCCCCTTTTTTTACAATTTCTTCCTCTTTTTTTAATAAAATATCTCTCTCTTCATCTAATACTTTTTGCATCTCAATTTTTTTATTTTCAAGAGATTGTTGTGTTTTTTTAGTTTCTGGATATCTTTCAAACACAGATTGCGGATCAACAATTCCCATATTCGCAGCAAATACATTTCCGCCTAATAAAATTCCTACTGCTGAACTTAGTATCATTAATTTAATATTTTTTTTCATAACTCTTTCACTCCTTCATAAGTATAATTTATTTTTTTAAAACATTTGTCCTATATTAAAATGAAATTCTCCGCTTGTTTTATCTTTATCTCCTATTGCCCATCCATAGTCGAATCTTAAAGGCCCAAGTGGTGTATCTATTCTAAGTCCTATACCATAACTTTGTTTAATATCATCAATCTCTTTAAATATACTTGAGTTTTCCCAAGTTCTCCCTATGTCATAGAAAAATACTAATTGAAAATTATTCTCTATTTGAATTCTATTTTCTATATTACCTACAAATTTAATATATCCATCTTCAAACTCACCACTTCTATATCCTCTTAATGAGTTTCCGCCACCTACATCATATAGCTGTGAACTTGGAGTATTATTCCCTGTTCCTGCTAATATTCCTCTATAAGCCATAGTCATCTTATCGAATAAAAATCTATGATATTTTCTACCTTCTAATTCTGTAGCAAAATATGATTTCCCACCAAAAACTTTACCATGTTCTATAGTTAACCTTGCGTAGTTTCCATTTGTAGCATTTAAGTAGTTATTTCTAGTATCATAATAAAAAGAAGGTCCAAATTTAATTATATTATAGTCTCCACCATAATCTGAAGTTATATCTATTTTTCTATCACTATCATATTCCTTTACTTTTTCTAAATTTGTTCCAAGTCTAACCCTATAGTATCGACCCAAACCCTTACCTATCCCTATTTTAAATCCTAGTTTATCAGTTTCAGTTTTGTCATTCTTTTTATCTATTTTCTTATAAATTCCAGTATTAAATGACAATCTATCAGTATCTTTTAGCCACGGATCTGAAAATGATAATTCGTATAATTTACGTTTTTCAGATGAAATTTCCGCTGATAAGCTCACAGTTTGAGATTTTCCTCTAAAATTATTATCATTTATACTTACACTTCCAACTACCCCTACTGCTGACCCATATGATAATGATCCTTGAATAGAACCACTTTTATTTTCATCTAATAATAATATAAGTTCTACCCCTTCTGGATCCACATTTGATTTATTAAACTCCTGATTTACAGTTTTAAAATATCCTGTTCTAAAAATATTTTTTACAGTGTCTTGAAATTTGTTAATTTCAAATACTTCTCCCACTTCTAATTCTACTTCTCTTTTTAGAACATATCCCCGTGTTTTTAATTCAGTGTCATGTGCATTTTCTTCTGTAACCATTTTTTTAAATTCTATTTTGGTAAGTTTTCCTTCGATAATTTTTATATGTAAAATTGCATCATTTGTCATATCAAGGTCAGCTATATTTGCTAGTACATAACCTTTATCATGATATTTTTGCATTATTAAATCTGTATCTCTTTTTAATGTGTTCACATTATAAATTTTACCAATTTCAGTTTCTATCCCTTCTAAAAGTTCACTTTCATCAATTAATCTGTTACCTGTAATGCTAATTCCATTTATAATAGGATTTTCTATTACTTGATACTTAATATAAATTCCATCATTATATTTCAAAACATTGGGATTTACGTCTTTAAAATATCCTGTATCCATAATATTATTTTTACCCTCTACAACTTTCATCTTAGAGAAATACCCACCTACTGCAATTGGTATATTTTTTATAATTTCTTCTTCTGATATATTCACATTTCCTACAATTCCAATAGATTTTATAATTAAAGATTTATCTATTTTTTCTCTTTCAGAAAGTGGAACAATTTCATCAGCTATTAAAAGTTCTTTTGCGTTTTCTTTTTCAATTATATTGATTTTTAATTTAATACCTTTGTTGTATATCTCAGGATATATTTTTAAATCCTCTATATATTCGAGATTTTTTAGTGTGATATAGTCTTCAACCATCTGTTTCGAGCTAAATTCTGATTCCTCTTTTAATTTAATATTATTTTCAATAACCTCTTCAGGTATCTCTTTATTATTATTTATCTCTACAGCTGTTATTCGGAGTACATCAGTAGCCTTAACACATAAAAAACTTAGTATAAATATCAATACTAATACTGCTTTTTTCATAAATTCCCTCCAATGTTGTATTTTTTTAGAAAAAATTAACATCAAATCTTTTTCTAAATTCAAGGTCAATATGTAAATTTCCTTCTGTTTCTGTTTCTGTTTTCTGTTTTCTTTGCATTCCTAAAGATACCGAGATATTTTCTCTTATGTTATAATCAAACCAAAAATCATAATAATCAAGTTGACCAGGTTCATCGCTTGATAGCTTTACTTTTAAATTCCAAAATAAAAAGTTTTTATAAAATAGATCTTTTAACTCTATACTGGCACCTAATCTTAAGTCTTCTGTTATTGTTATCTCTTCTCCGTTTTGCTTTAAAACATCTGAATAAAGTTTTACTTTTGATAAAGCAAAGATCTCTTCTATTTTTTTTGAAATTGGGTCAAATAATTCTTTTCTTAATTGTTCTTCTAGTCTGTCTTTAACTACACCTTGTGGAGTAGAATCAGTTAATTTATTATGAAAAGCAAGTAGTGAAATAATATCTTCATGTGATAAATCAGGGTTCTCTGCTAACAAAATATAAGTTAATTCAGGATAAGTACCATTAATTTTCACATATATTTTTTCGCTGGCAATTTCAGTTTTAGCTGTAATACTTATAATAGGACTTAGATTATCTAAATACCTATATGGGTCATCAAAAATAACAACGCTTTCTTCTATTTCAAAAAAGTTATTATTAAATGTAATTACACCTTTTTCAGCAGATAATGTACCCACAAAATTAAGATTTGTACCAATATTTTTTAATTTTCCACCACCTCCTATATTTGCTTCAATATCTTCTATTACAGAAAATTTATCTAATGAGATTTTCATCCCATTTTTTATTAAAAAAGTTATATCTAAGTCAACTAGTGATAGAATATTTAAATCATTATCCTCAGTTTTAGTATGAATATTCTCTGGAATTCCCCTTATTTCGCCCTCGTTTAAAGTAATGATTCCATCAAGTTTTTTATTCTTCATCTTTAAATTTCCAGAAAAATTCAGTTTAATTAAATTTTGATAATAATAAATAATATTCTCAAATTTAATATTTAAATTGCTATCTAATTTACCAAATGGGCTCTCTTCAAAATTTAATTTTAATTTTTTATTATTTCTCATCTCTCTAAAGTTTGTTAACTGTTCTGCTTCAATTTTAGGTAATCCTACAAAACCTTCAATATTAAAGCTACCTTTATTTATTTTACCACTAAATTTTGATATATTGATAATTTGCTTCTCAAAATTTATATTAGCATTCACATCTTCTACATCTGCATAGTTATCTAAATCTTTAAAACTAACTTTTTTTAATATAAGGCTTCCTCTACTTTCCTTATCAGTAAGAGTTATATTTATATTTGCAGTACCTTTAATATCTTTTATTTTATCTCTTAAAAATAGATTTAGAAATTCTAGTTCAGCATTTTTTGCTACAATTTTAAAATTATATTCAAAAGGATTTAATTTTAAATTTCCATAAAAATTTACAAGATTTTTATTATAATTCATGCTAACAGTATCTATATTTATCTCATCTTCATTTCCGCTAATTTGATTTTTTATATCTCTTATCTCTATATTATTAATTGTAATTAAATCACTCATAATTTTTGCTTTGTATTCCATCTTGAACAAATCGCTTTTTAAATTAAACTGCATTTTTAATTTACCATCAAAACTAGTATTCGGATATAAATACTGCAACTTTTTCAAATCGAGTTCTTGTTCTTTTAAATTTATCTCTGTTTTTTTATTTATTACATCAAATATTGCACTTGCATTTAAAAGTAATTCACCTTTTTTATTAATAAATTCAATGTTACTTAAATTAAAAACACCAGTATTTAATATGTCATTTAAATTTCCTTTATTATAACTATATTGTAGATATAATTTTGGAATTTCTATACCATTATAATATACGTTTGATAAACTAAGTTTTCCGGTTGATTTTACATCTTCTAAGTTTCCCCATAGATTTAGTTCTCCAATTGCTTTAAATGTAAGTGGAAAATTAGGTATTGTGTAATATTTATTAAAATTTTCTTCCATAATATTTAATTTTACATCAAAATTTCTAGATGCAATTTCATATTTTCCATTTATTAAGTTATTATTTATAGATACTTTATTTACTGCTAAGATGCCATCTTGCAACTTAAGATCTCCATTAATATTAATATTCTTTATATCTTTATACTGGAGATTTATATTTTTAAGACTAGTTGTAATTGTAAGATTATCAATTTTTCCTTTAACAATACCACTTATCTCTGTAATATCCCCTTTTAATTCATATTCTTTTAAAAGTTCAATCTCTTTTAATTTATAGTTATTTAATCTATATTTTAAATCTAAATTCATGTCTATTATATTACAATTCCCAGTTATTGTCAAAATATTATTTGAAAATTTATCAATGTAAAGCGTATCATTATTATACCTATATTTTATATCTAAATCTTGTACATATTGATTTTTATATCCCAATTTTTTTAAAATAGAACTTCCGTTTGCTCGTATTTTTCCTTTATTGTAATCAAGTTTTATCTTACCTCTTAATATCTCATAATCAAGAATATATGCCCCATTATAACTATTTACTGTACTTTCCAATGTAAATTTATCATTTAAACCCGTAATATTTCCTCTACCAGTTATATATATATCACTCGGTAATTCTGTAATAAATTCTTTTAAATTTGCATATATTTGAATTATTTTAAAATCATATTTTCCTGACTTAAAGTTATAATTTCCTAAAAAATATATATCACTTTCATTATTTACTATGTAAATTTTTTTAAAGTCAAAATTTGTATCAACAACACTACCTTCTAAAGATATTTTATCTATATCATAAAATCCAATAACTTTTAAATCATAGTAAGTTTTCTCTATTTTATTGGTTTTAAAATTATAATTAAAGTCAATCTCGCCTAGAACTTTTCCACTATATTTATCATAATTAAATTTAACAACATTTTTTATATCAATATTTAGATTTAGTTTTTTCTCTTTATTATAATTCAAATTTCCTTTGAAATCATTATTTTTATAGTTTATAATTAATTTTTGGTTTGAAAAATTATAGTTTAAATTTCCCAATATATATTCTGCTTCTATAATTGTATCTATATTATTTATATTAAAGTTTATGCTCACATCATCTTCAGTTGCTATTCCATCTAGCACAACATCTGCAGCTACATTAATATTATCATAGACCTCATTACCATAATTAAATATTATCTTATTTAAATTCCAAATATTATCACTATAGTTTATTTTAGCATCGATATATGAAATTTCATGATTTTCTATGAAAATTCTATCTGCATTTCCAATAATATCAAGATCTAATTTATCATTAGCTACATTATAATTTAGAGATAATTTACCATAATTAATATTACCATTTATATTCAAATCAATTTCATCTAATGCTTTATAATTTTTTAAATCTCTATAATTTATATTTCCGACTTCCACATTTATATTAAGATTTTCTTTATTAAAATCGTATAGTAAGTCAAAATTGACTTTGTTTTTTTGTAAATATCCTGTTGCCTCAATAAAAACATGGTCATTATATAAATCTACTTTTCCATTTATATACTCAATCTTGTTTTTAATATCACTATACTTAACTCTGACTCCTTTAAATAAAACATCACCTGTTATACCTGTATTATCGTACTTTAGATTTACATCTGCAAAACCCTTTTCGAAATTAATGGATTCATCTGAATAACCGTATTGTAATATATCATTATTAATCTCCAAATCATGTATATTTAAGATAAACTCTTTTTTATCGTCTTTTGTAGTATATAAATTAAATTCAAATCGCTCTGTTTTATTTGAACCAACTGCTATAATACTTATTCCATATGCATCATTAAAATTTAGTTCACCATTTAAGTTATTTAATGTTTTTTCTATAGGGATTTTATGCATCTCGTCTCTATATTTCAATACACTATTCAATACAATAATTTTATCTAATATTGATTCTTTTACTTCATTTTCATGTGATTTTTCATGTAAATTCTCACTTACTTTATTTTTCTTTACAAATTCTTCTATAATCTCTTCTACCTCGTCATCATTAGAAAATGCTTCAACGATACTTATATCATAATTATCATACATTCTAATTGATATTATTGCATTTTTGACAGTAATACTACTTATATGTTTTAGGTTTTTTATATTATAATCTATTATAACTTCTTTTGCACGAACCAATTCCTCTTTTTCAAGGTTTTTAAGTGTAACATTTGTGATTTTTAGTTTTCCAATATTATAAAACTTTACTTTATCAAATTTTATTTCAACATTTAAAGTTTTAAGAAGTATCTTTTGTACAATATCATTAAAATAGATATTAAATAAAGAATAACTAACAACAGTTAAAGTAAAAATAAAAATAATTTTAAAAATTATTTGACTATATCTATTTTTAATTTTTTTCATACTATCCCTTCCTAAAATTTATATGAAGCACCAATATAAAATAAGTCTTTTATATCATATCTTAAAAAAAGTGTAGATTTATTGTAATTATATTCTGCATTAAGTAGTATATTACTTTTATTTAAATCATAGTATTTAATCCAAAAAGCATAATTATTATTGAAATTATACTTATATCTCATACCAGCTTTACCTTTTAATATTCCTGTAGATAAATCATTTTTCCCATCTACAAAACCAAATAATAAATTTAATTTTCCAAAAGTTTTATTTATATTATCGCTACCGATTTCTACATAATAATCACTATAATTATTACTTATATTTAGATTAAGATTCATATAAAAATTAGCATCTTTATCAACTTCTATCTCTGGTGTTGCAACAAACTTATTATCCAATGCTCTTTTAAATGTCTCTGAAATTTTCTCTGTATTTTCTATTGTAGAGATTATTTTATGAGCATTATCTCTATTTATTTCACTTTTAAAATCAGATACAATTTCTTTTATATTTTCAGTAGTTTCATCTATGTCTTCTTGTATTTTTACAATTTTATCTTTATCAATTTTTTCTGTAATTTCTACTAGATTTTCACTTAATAATAGAAAATTAGATACTATTTCATCGATATTTTGTTCGTTTCTATTTTGTAATTCATTAAAATTTTCAATTATTTTTTTAGTATCTATTAAGAGTAATTCAATCTCGTTATTTTTTTTATTAACCACATAATCTACTTTTTCTATAAATAGTTCTGTTTTTCGAACTATAATTTCTGCTGAATCAATGGTTCTTTTAATTGTTTCTCTATTTTCATCCATTATACCCATTGTTTTTTTACTAATTTCTGTTGTATTATCTACCAATATATCTACTTTATCTATCACAACATTTATTTTCTCAGTTGCAATTTTTATATTCTCAACAATATCTTTTGTACTTGTATCATTTACCATATTTTCAATTTTATCTGTTAAATTTTGAATTGATTCCATAATATCATATGTTTTTCCAAACATCATCCCCATATCTACAGGACTATCACCTTTTACTTTATCGCCATCTACATAATAATCTTCATTTTCTGCAGTTAAATTATAGATACTTACAAGCTGTTCCCCGATTATCCCTTTTAAAATAATTGTTATCCTAGCACCTTTTCTTATTTTTATAGAATTCTTTATATATAATTCAACTATTACCTTGTCTTCCTCTAAGTATATCGACTTTACTTTACCAACCTTCACACCACTTAATATAACCGGAGTTCCAATCTCAAGATTGTTTACTGCTTCAAACTCCGCCATGATAGTGTAGAAATCTTTTTTTCTATCTAACTTTCCTAGAAAGAATAAAGAAAAAAATAAAATTCCTATTCCTATTACAACAAAGATTCCTGCCATTAATTCTTTTCTTTCCATTTATATACACTCCAAATAATATATTTTTTGCATTTACTATAATACCATAGGACCTTCTCTTAGTCCTTCAACAAATTGATTCAAATATGGATTATCAGCTCTCATTAAATCGCTTTTTTTACCCTCTATGATTTTTTTACCATTATATAAAAGTGCCATATTATCTGAAATTTTAGATGCTGTTTTCATGTCATGTGTTACAACAATAGATGTAACACCTAATTTATAATTCAGTTCTACTATTAAATCGTCTATAATACGTGACATTATTGGATCTAATCCCGTTGTTGGTTCATCATAAAATATATATTCTGGTTCCAATATAATACTTCTTGCAAGTGCTGCTCTTTTTTGCATTCCACCTGACAGTTCTGATGGTTTTTTATTATTCACATCATGTAATCCTACCATTTTTAGTTTCTCGTTAACTCTATCCTTTATCTCGTCTTTACTGTAATTTTTATGCTGTAATAGTGGAAATTCTAAATTTTCTTCTATTGTTAAAGAGTCAAATAGTGCAGAATGTTGAAATAAAAAACCACATTTTTTTCGGATATTATCAATCTCTTTTTTATCTGCATCTACAATATTTATATTATCTATCAATATTTCTCCACCTGTTGGAGTTAATAATCCTATTATATTTTTTAACAGTACACTTTTCCCACATCCTGATGGACCTAGTATTACATATATTTTTTTATCATCAATTGTGAGATTAATGTTTTTTAATATCTCTTTTCCTTTTAAAATAACATCTAAATTATTTATTTTTATCATTTAATATATCACCTATATTCCATATTACATAATAATTTTCATAAATTTTATCTGTATTTATAAAAATAACATAATTTTCATATATATGTATCGGCATTAACCCCTCTTTTAAAAATGAAATTTCATTAATTTTTTCAAAATTCAAATCATAAATTTTTATTTTAAAATTAAGATAATCTGCTAAATATATTCTATTATTTTTAATATATATACTTTTCAAACTATTTTTTTTACTATCTAATTCACTAAATTTATACTCTTTTTCATAAATACCATTAGTATTGTATACCAATACTTTAGTATCATTGCTATCTAAAATATATATTTTATCCTTATAATAAAAAATATCTTTTAAATTATCCAGATTTTCCTCATCCCAACTAAATTTACCAATAAAATTTTTTCTAAGTACATCAATAGTAGATGCCTTTACTCCAAAATTAAACTGTTTATAAAAAAACGGATTATATTTATAACTTTTTAATGCTTTAGAATCAACTATATATATATTTCCTTGCTTATCTAACGTAATCCCTAAATGATATATATTTTTATCTATAAACTTAATATTTTCTCTAATTTCTTCATTCAGAGAATTATAATATTCTAAATAACTAGATTTAAAAACATCATAATTTCCATATTCATATAAAACTTTCCAATCTTTATTATATTTTTTTATTTTATTTTCCCCTGCTAGACAAATATAGTAATTGTCAAATTCGTCAACATAAAAGTCAGTTGGTTTTTTACCAATTTCTTTTTTTTCATCGACAAACTTATAGTTCTTATCATAAATTATTATTTTTTCTAATTCATTATCTAATACTAATATCTCTTTTTTAGAGTTTTCTATAATAGAAATTGGTTTTCCAAATTCACCTTTATTTATTTTTTTTAGTTCTTTTAATGTTTTAAGTTCATCTTTACTTATATTATATTCATAAACAAAGTTTTCGTATAAAAATACTATATTCCCCTTATTATACGATAGCTGTTTTATTTTAATTATATCAGGTTTTTTCTCTTTTAAAATAATTGTTTTATTCTCTTTTTTTAAAGATTGCTCTGAAATAGATGGTTTTTTAATATTATTTATACTAAAATCATAATTATCAAGAACAAAGATCTCATTTTCTTCTATAAAAAAATCTATTGGGTCTTTAATATAATATATATCTTTAAATATCTCCATTTTACTATCTATACATTTATAAATTTTTCTACTATAACAATCTAAAATATAAAAAAACTCATCACATGTAATTACTTTATAATTTAATTTATAATTAGGTATGTATAGATAGTCAAATTTAGGTAATAATATTTCGTATAAAAATTCCATTTTATTATTTAAAACCTGTATTCTATGATTATATTCATCTATAATGTGAATATTTTCATTATAGCTAAATATAACTCCTGGATGGTTAAATTCCTTCTCTTTTTTTCCATAATTACCAAATTTAATTACAGTATTCTTTCTAATATCAATAATACTTACCGTATTTGTCCCATGCTCTGAAATAAATATTTTATTTTCTAATAAATACATATAAGCAGGTGAATTAAAATTTTCAAATTTCTTTTTTTGATTGAAATTATCATCATATATAAGTATTTTTCCTTTTATATAATCTGAAATTATATATGTATTTTCCGTTTTAATAATACCAGTACTATTCGAAAAATTTTCCAAATTAGTTAGATAGGATTTTCCAATTTCTGTTTTAGAATATAAACTTATAGATATAAATAAATACAATAAAAAAATCCCTTTTTTAGACATATTCTCACCTTATTCTTTTACGATTTTTAAAAAATCTGCAGCTTTTTCCATTTCTATTAATAATTTTTTTACAACTTCTGCTAAATCTTGTTTTGTTATTTTTAATAATTCAACTGCACTTTTATCTAGAACAATTGGTCCATAATTACCACTATTTCCTATTTTTCGTAATTTCACAACTGAATCGGCAACATGAACTATACTTGTTAATATTTTTTCATCACCTATACCACCAAATTCCGGTTGGTGATGATATCCTATTACCTTTGTGACTTTAAAAGGTAAATTCCATTTATCTGCAATTCTTCTTCCAATAAGAGAGTGATCCATCCCTATTACTTCTCTCTCTGCATCTATAAGAGATATTCCATTATCTTTAGACATTTTCACTGCTTCTATAAAAATATCGTGAAAATATTGATCTTCTATTACTTTTGCTATATCATGAAGAAGTCCTGCAACAAATGCTTCTTCCTGTTCAGGATACCTTACTTTCTTTGCTATTAATCTCGATGCAAAAGCAACTGCCATCGAGTGTTCCCATAATTCTGCACGATCAAAATATTCTGTTTTTTCCCCAGAAAACAGTTTACAAACGGTAGCACTTAAAGCTAAGCTTCTAACAGTATTAAATCCTAAAATTACAACTGCATCTGTTACAGTTCCTATTTTTCGTGGGAATCCATAATAAGCAGAGTTTACTAACTTTAAAGTTTTAGCTGTTAATGACTGATCAGTTTTTATAACATCATTTATATCTTTTGCAGTACTTTTAGGATTCTCTAAAAGTTCCATTAATCTATTTATAACTAGAGGTAATGTCGGTATATCGTCTAAAGTCGCTAGGATTTTTTTTACATGCTCACTATTTTGACTCATTCTCACAACTCCCTTTACTATTTAATTCCCATACTTTCGATGATTCTCTCTAAATCACCATCAGAACAAAACTCTATTTCCAGTTTCCCTTTTTTATCTTTTCCCTCTTTTATTTTTACTTTTGCCCCAAAATAATCTCTTAATTTATTTTCTACTTCTATAATTTCGACTCTTCTATTTTTTTTATTAAATCCCCCACACTCATTTTTTTTATTTTTTACTAAATCCTCTGTTTTTCTTACACTTAAATTACCGCTAATAATCTTTTTTACAAGATCTACTTGTTCATTAGTATCCTCTAAAGAAAGTACTGTTCTTGCATGTCCTGCTGAGAGCTCCCCTTTTTTTATAACCTCTTTAATCTCATCTGGTAATTTTAATATTCTTAATTTATTTGTAATTGTACTTCTATTTTTTCCCAACTTTTTAGCCAGTTTCTCTTGTGTATAGCTATATTTTTTTATAAGAAGCTCATATGCTTCCCCTTCTTCTATAGCATTTAGATTTTCACGCTGAATATTTTCTATTACAGCTAACTCTAGACTTTTATCTTCAGCAGCTTTTCTAACTATTACAGGTATTTTTTCAAATTTAGCCTCTATTGCAGCTCTATATCTTCGTTCACCAGCTATAATTTCATAATTTTCACCAATTTTTCTTACTATTATCGGTTGAATTATCCCATTTTCTTTTATAGATTCTGCTAATTCACGAATTTTATTTTCATCGAATTCTTTTCTAGGTTGAAATGGATTTGCAATTATTTTATTTAATTCTAACTCTAAAATATATTCTTTCTCTTTAATAAGAGCTCCTAACCCTTTACCTAATTTCATATTATTATGCAAGTCCATATTTTATCACTTCCTTTGCTACATTTTCATACGCTAAAGCTCCTTTAGATTTTTGATCGTATTCACTTATTGGTTTCCCATAACTAGGAGATTCGCTTAATCTCACATTTCTAGGGATAATTGTTTCAAATACTTTATCTTTGAAATAATTTTTTACCTCTTTTACTACCTCTTCAGATAATTTTATTCTTTGATCAAACATTGTTAAAATTATTCCACCTATTTCTAATTCTGGATTCAATTCGCTTTTAACAATATTAATTGTGTTTAGAAGTTGAGATAATCCCTCTAATGCATAGAATTCACATTGAATAGGTATAATAACACTATCGGAACTAGATAGTGCATTTATTGTCAATAATCCTAAAGATGGTGGACAATCTATAATTATTACATCATAATTTGATTTTATTTTATCTAAACTTTTTTTTAGCTTTTTTTCTCTAGACATTTTTCCCACTAATTCAATCTCTGCTCCTGCTAAGTCTATTTTAGCCGGTAATACATCTAGATTATTATATAGATTTTTGATTATTACATTTTCTATATTGATATCTTCGATTAATACATTATATACTGAATTATCTAATCCCATTTTATCTATCCCAAGACCTGTTGTGGCATTTCCTTGTGGATCTAAATCTATTAATAATACTTTTTTATTTTGTAAAGCCAAAAAACTAGATACATTTACTGCAGTAGTTGTTTTCCCAACGCCACCTTTTTGATTAACAATACTTATAATTCCCATTTTTTCACCTCTCTATTTTATAATGGCTTTTTTTTAGAGATTCCTACTTTTCTTGGATATTTTTTATCTGTTATCCCTGTTTTTATAATCTCTATAACAACTCTATCATCTTTGCTTTTTGGTAATTTAAACTCATGTATATTTAAAATTTTAGAATTTAATAAATTTAATGCATTTTTTGCATTTTCAATTTCCTCTATATAACTCATTTTTTGTGGTAAAAAAGTCCCATCTTTTTTCAAAAAAGGAATTACATATTCTAATATAACTCTTAATTCTGAAACACCTCTACATAGTCCTACATCGTAATATTCACGTCTTTTAACAATATATTCTTCCGCACGTTCTGAAATTAATTCTACATTTTCTAAATTTAAACTCTCTTTCACCTCTTTTAGAAAATTTATTTTTTTCACTACAGAGTCAAGTAGTGTGAACTGTTTATCTTTATTAATTATAGCTAATACCATCCCTGGAAATCCTGCACCTGTTCCAATATCAATTAATTTCTTATCACTATTTTTTATATATTTTTGCATTAATATTGAATCTATAAAATGTTTCTCAATTATCCCTTCATCATCTCTTATAGCCGTAAGATTCATTACACTATTTTTCTCTTTTAACATTACAAAATATCTGTATAGCTTATCCATTGTTTCACTATCTATATTTTTTTCTATATTTAATATTTCGTTTGTAAAACTCTCTTTCATTTTTAAAGTTACCCCTATCTATTTTTTATTTTGCCATCTAAATATAGTATTAATACCCCAATATCTGCAGGTGTTATCCCGGAAATTCTAGATGCCTGTCCAATATTAAGTGGTCTAATTTTATTTAATTTCTCTATTGCTTCTGCTGTTAGCCCTTTTATACCAGAATAAATAAATTCTTCTGGTATTATTTTATTCTCTAATTGTTTATGTTTTTCGACCATTTTTATTTGTTTCGCAATATATCCTTCATATTT
>JAAYPW010000015.1 GCA_012519615.1 Fusobacteriota bacterium | reverse complement strand
GAAAAAATATTTGATGTTAGTTTTGGGGCAGAATTAACAGTAAAAACTTATCTTGAATACATAAAAAAAAATAATCCTAAAACTGTCATAGCACAACCTTGTCCAGCAATTGTTTCTTATATACAAATTTATAAACCAGAGCTTTTGGAATATTTAGCTCCTTGTGATAGCCCTATGTTACATACAATAAAAATGATCAAGAAATTTTATCCAAAATATAAAAATCATCAAATATTAGTTATATCTCCTTGTTATGCAAAGGCTAGAGAATTTGAAGAAACTAATATTAAAGCTTATAATGTTACATTTAAATCTTTTGATGATTATTTCAAAAAAAATAATATAAATTTATCTAAATTTGAAAAAGTAGATTATGATAATCCCCCAGCAGAAAGAGCTGTATTATTTTCTAGTCCTGGAGGATTAATGAGAACTGCAGAAAGAGAAATTACAGGAATAAGTAATAAAATAAGAAAAATTGAAGGAATAAATACAATTTATCATTATTTAGATAGATTAAAAGAAAATATAGATAAAGGAATTTCTCCAATATTAATTGATTGTTTAAATTGTGAAATGGGTTGTAATGGTGGGACAGGTACTTTAAATCAAGAAAAAAGTGTAGATGAAATTGAAAGCTTAATTGAAAAAAGAAATGAAGAAGCAATTAAAAATTATTCAAAAAAAGGAATATTGAAAAATAACAATAAAAAACAAATAAATAAAACACTTAATAAATTTTGGAAAAAAGACTTATATAAAAGAAAATATACGGATTTATCTAAAAATAATAATATAACAATTCCAAGCGAAAGAGAAAAAAAAGAGATATTTGAAAATATGAAAAAATTTACAGAAAAAGATACTCATAATTGTTCTTCTTGTGGATATGGAACTTGTGAAAGTATGTCTAAAGCTATTTTTAATCAGTTGAACAAAGAAGAAAATTGTCATTTTTACAAGCAAATTATCGTTCAAGAAGAGCATGAAAAAACGATATTAGAAGAAGAAAAAGCTAAAAAAGCATTAGAGGAAGCTCAAGAAATGAAAGAAAAATTAGAAGAAAGATACCAAAGAAATATAGAAATGTCTTCTAATGTTGCACACACGATAAAAGAAATGGAAGATACTAATTCTAGTGTTGCTGAAATGGCAAGTCAATTATTAGATTTATTTGAAAGTCAAAATTTAGAATTTAAAGAATTAATAAATGAAATAGATAAATCTTCTAAAATTAGTTTGAAATTCAATCCTATAGTTGAAGCTATTAGTTCTATTTCTGAGCAAACAAATTTATTAGCATTAAATGCAGCAATAGAAGCAGCTAGGGCAGGAGAATCAGGTAAAGGTTTTGCAGTAGTTGCAAATGAAGTTAAAAAACTAGCAGAAAACTCTAAAACAGAGGTTGAAAAAATAAAACCTTATGCTGAAGAAATTAAAAAAATATTTGATATGATAGTAAAAGAAGTTTCTTTGGCTTTTACAAAATTTGAGAATATTTCAGAATTAACATCTCAAGTAACAGCTTCAACTGAGGAAATGTCTGCTTCAACAAGTGAATTAAATGAAGAAATGTCTAAATTACTAGAATAAATTAAAAAGACTGTAGAAAAAATATAATCTACAGTCTTTTTATTATTTTTTTAAAATATCTAAATTTGGTAAATTTTTATCTGCATTTAATAATTCTTTTATTCCACCAACTGTACTTAAAAGAGCTGATGATTCAAAAGGCATAAATATAACTTTATCATTTTTCCCTTCT
>JAAYPW010000140.1 GCA_012519615.1 Fusobacteriota bacterium | reverse complement strand
CCAGTTACTATCTTTATCTAAATTAAACATTTTTGCGTCTGACTCATATGTATTATATATTTTTGTTATATAAGCTTTCCTACATTTTTTGTATAATAAATTATAAATTTTAGCACCACCTATTATATATACTTCTTTATCTGTATGCTTTTCTAATTCACTAAATAGGTTATCAATACTATTTACAATAATAGTATCTTTAAAGTTTTGTTCTGATTCTGATAATACAATATTTACTCTATTAGGGAGCGCTTTTTGATTAGGAAGCGATTCAAATGTTACTCTTCCCATTACAATTATGTTATTTGTAGTTTTCTCTTTGAAAAATTTCATATCTTCAGAAATTCTTTCTAAAAGTTCACCTTTATTTCCTATTCCCCAATTTTCATCAACTGCCACTATTAAATTCAATAATATCACCCCTTACACTGCTACAGGTATATTTTTTATTTGTTCTGATGTTTTATAATTTTCTAAAATAAAATCCTCAACTTTAAAATCATAGAAATTATTAATTTTTCTATTTATAATTAATTTAGGTGCTTCATAACTTTCTCTCTTTATGAGCTCTTTCACTATTGGTATATGTCTATCATAAATATGTGCATCTGCAATCACATGTACTAATTCCCCAACATCTAATCCGCTAACAATTGCAAACATATGAATTAAAATTGCATATTGAGTTACGTTCCAATTATTAGCAACGAGTACATCTTGTGAACGCTGATTTAATATCCCATTTAATTTATTTCCTGTTACATTAAAAGTCATTGAATATGCACAAGGTTGTAATCCCATATCTATTAGATCATCGTGATTAAATATATTTGTAACCATTCTTCTACTATATGGACTATTTTTCAATGTGTATAATATCCAATCTACTTGATCCATTTTTCCCTCTGGGAAATCTATTTTCCTGTTTAATTGGTAACCATATGCTTTACCAATACTTCCATTTTTATCAGCCCACGAATCCCATATTTTACTATTTAAATCATTTACATTATTTGATTTTTTCTGCCAAATCCATAATATTTCATCAATTGCTGCTTTTAAATTAGTAGGTCTTAATGTTAGAATTGGAAATTCTTTACTTAAATCATATCTATTAACTACACCAAATTTTTTAATTGTATGTGCAGGTGAACCATCCTCCCATTTTGGACGTACAATCTCATTTTCCGATGAATAACCATTATTAATTATCTCATTACACATATCAATAAATATTTTATCTGCTAAACTCATCTATCTTCCCTTACCTCCAAATACTATTTTTACTGTTTTAAAAATTATAATTATATCTAAAATTATTGATTGGTTCTTTATATAATAAAGATCATATTGTAACTTTTCAAATGAATCCTCTACCGATGAACCATATGGATAATTCACCTGTGCCCACCCTGTAAGTCCTGGTAAAACTGAATGTCTATAATTATAAAACGGGATCTCTTTTTCGAGTAATTTAATAAAATGGTCCCTCTCTGGTCGTGGCCCTATAAAACTCATATCCCCTTTTAAAATATTGATAAGCTGTGGTAACTCATCTATTCTTGTTTTTCTCATTATATTCCCATAAAATGTTATTCTATTATCATTTTGCATTGCCCATTTTGGACCATCTTTCTCTGCATCTTCTCTCATTGATCTAAATTTTAAAATATTAAATTTTTTATTATCCTTTCCAATTCTTTCCTGTGTATAGAATATTTTTCCTTTTGATTCCACTTTTATTATTAATATTGAAACTAATATAATAGGAAAAGTGATAATTAATATTATAATAGATATAAATACATCAATTAACCTTTTTGTTTTTTGTATATAAATATTGTGATATATTTTAAAACCATCACCATATAGAAACCATCTTTCATCAACTGATTTTACCGATATTTTTTCCATAACAGTCTCATAAAAATCTACAAAATTTTCTACTTTTATCCCATTAATTTTAGCTTTTAAAAGCTTTTTAATTATCTCTTTTGATATATCATCATCTGATGTCATAAGGATTAAATCTATACTATTATTTAATAAAATTCTATCTATATTTTTCAATATTCCAATCTCTTTATCTCTATTTTCTATAACACTTGTTACATAACCAATTAAATTATAGTGACTCGATTTACTAAAAAAATCATCTAACATATTGTTTTTATTATTGCTTCCAATAATTAATACATTTTCTTTTTGCTTATTTTTTTTCTTTAAAATAAGTACAATAATTACATGTAAAACAAATATTCCTAGATATATTTTAATTGCAATCTCTTTATTTTTCATCCCGATTTTCAATATCATAATTGTAAATAGAGACAAATTTATTATTAATGATTTTAATATTAAGTTTATTTTTTTATACATGTTTAGATTGAATATATCAAAAATATAATATGCTAAAAAAGAGATAATCAGTATAAAAAATGTACCTTTTGTTATAAGTAATTCTGAATAATAAGTTAGTAAAATTATAGAAATAAAAGTTAAAAAACCAAATGTTATATCAAGTTTATTTTTTTTTGAAATTCTCATTTAATCACCATTTTATTTTATTTATTTTATCTGCTTTATAATCTAAAAGTTTAAACATTTTATCTGTATTTAAACATGAATTTTTTATATCGCCTGTTCTTGTTTCTATATATTTAACATTAAATTTATAATTATTGCTTTTTTCTATTATACTTACTAATTCTATTAAATTTGTCTCGTTATTTGTCCCAATATTTATAATTTCATTATAGACATTTTTCTCTATACCAAGAAAATTTGCCTTTGCAATATCTTTTACACTAATAAAATCGCGTGTTTGTAAACCGTCACCATGTATAGTTATTGGATTATTTAATTTCATATTATCATAAAATATAGATACCACTCCAGCTTCGCCATTTGAATCTTGTCTTTCTCCATATACATTTGCATATCTATATATAATATAATTTAACCCATACATTTTACTATACATTTTTATGTAGTTTTCACAAGTGTATTTCGACAAACCATAAAATGATAGCGGAGATATATCATGTGATTCATCTATTGGTAAATATTTTGGTACACCATAAACAGCTGCACTTGAAGAGAATATTATTTTATTTACACTATATTTTTTTGAAAGCTCCAATATATTTATAGTTCCTATAATATTTAAATCTGCATCTAGTTTTGGATTTACGCATGATTTTCCTACACTTACCTGTGCTGCTAAATGAATTACATATTTAAATCTATATTTATGAAATATATTATCTAGTAGATTTAAATCTAAAATATCACCTTGAATAAATGTATACTTTAAATTTTCTAAATTAGATAATTTTCCTGTAGATAGGTCATCTAAAATTACTATATTATATTTATCTCTTTCATTTATTAATTCAACAGTATGTGAACCAATAAATCCTGCTCCACCTGTAATTAAAATATTCTCTTTCATATTATATCACCATATTTAAATTATATTTTTTCTTTTTACCCAAGAAAATCCTGTCTCTGGTTTTATAACTGCAATATCAATTTCTCCACCAACCCCAGCTACTTCACCAGGATCTGCTATTATTCCATCGGAAAATTTTTGTATTGCAATTGTAGTTTTTATAATTAATTCACAAAATTCTACAGCATCTTGCAGAGGCATTGTCCCCCATTGGATTGAATATTGTAAATTGTTAAGCTGATTATTAATAGTATCTTTTCCATATTTGTCAATAGATTCTTGAACAAATGAAATATTAGAGATCCTAAAATCATAACCTTTCAGTATTCTACCAACAATATCTGCTTGTCCTTCCCAATTTACACCATATTCCATCCCAATCATATTACTTGTACGTTTTTTTTCAATTTCACCTGGGATACTCATAGAATATAGTTCGTAAGTACCGTCATTATTAAATCCGGTTATCATAAAATTTAATTCTTTTGGAAAAGGATATTTTTTTTCACACACTCTCTTTTCGTAATCATAATATTTAATTGTTAATTCTGTTTTTGTATTTGTCATATCGATTATCTCTAAGTTTTGCATTTTGTAATCGACATTAAGTCTATCTCTAAGAGTTTTTATCTTTGAATCTAGGTCATATTTACTTAAAAACCAATCATATACTATCTTACTTACTTCAGTTACCCCTTTATTTTGAATATCAACACTTTTTTTAAACTCCTCTACAAATTTACGGATACTTTTATTAGTATTATTTTCTATCATTGTACCTAGACCAGTTGCACCCATACCAACCATGTTATTTAATTCAAAAATTTTAAAGACATTATCACTACCAGTTTTTACCATACCTCTTCTATTTATATATGATTGTCTACTATCGCCTGCTAATACAATTCCTTCAGAAGTTGTTGCAAATACTATTAAAGACATTTAATCATCTCCTTCTATTTCAAATGAATAAAATTAGGTTTAATTTATTCTTATTGTAATTAAAATTATTTTTATTTATTTTATAATTTAAAGTTTAGCATTTAATACCTTAATTTATTATATCACATAGATAATCAATATACAATTTTTATTTTACGCTTTTTTTATACAGTTTTTCATTAATTACTGATATTACTTTATTTCTAATTATATGCTTATATCTATTTTTTATATTTATATTTATTTAATTTAAAATTTAATTTTATTCTAGAATACACATAATTTATCTTTATTTTTTAGACTATTTCTCTTTAATTGTTGTCTATTTATATAAACTCTAATATATTTTCTTATATACATATTATTTAATTCTAAATTTCAATTACAAAATTATAAAAATTATAAAAAACATATAAACTATTGGTTCTTAGAATAAATATTTAGTGGAATTTTATTTTGTTTTCAATGTTTTTTAAATCCTTTAATCAATTTTTTATTTGATAAAAATCATCTTAAAATATACGATTTTTATTCATTTTTATATCTACAAAAAAATTTGTATAGTTTTTTTTTGTATAATAAGATATTTTAATATGAGATTTTTTCTAAAAATTATGACAAAAGTATTTTTAAACAAAACTATATAGGTATTTATAATTATTAAATTTATAAAATTTATCTTATTAAAAAACAACATGTAGATATTACTATTATATTTCTATAAATTTAAATAGAAAATATATTAAAATATCATAAGTTCCATCTATGACAACCAAAACTTTATATCCGGTTATATATCACATAATTATTAGTATTTACTTAACCATATTAATATATTTTTTGAAATAAAAAACCAATCGACTAAATTTCAATTTAACCGATTGGTTGCAATCTTTTCTATAATTAAAAATTATTAAATTTAATTTAACTAAAATTTATATACATATTTACAAGTAATCTTAAAATCTTTTGCAATAACAAAATCTAAATCCATATATTTTTCTATAAATTCAGGAAAAACAATATCTTTTACTAAATCTTTAAACTCTTTTTCCTTCTCTTTAAATTCATTATAAGCATCTTCACCAAATTTTTTAACCCTTTTTTCTTTTTTATTTTGTAAGACAAGTTTGTAATCTATTTTATTAAGAGTAATATAATTTAATTTAACATTATCTATTGAAAAAGATACTTGTGTTAAGAAAGCGAAGAACACAAAACACATTAATAACTTCATTTCACCACACTCCTTAAATTTTTATAAACATTTATAATAAGCTTATATTATATAAAGCAATTTTTTTACAAAAATGATTACTTTTTAATCATTCATTCTATTAATATTTTCTCTAGTTTTTAATTAAAAAAAATTGTTACTGGTATTTTTCGTAATTTCATGTTTTATATTAGAACATGTAACTCATTTAAAGAAATATTTAAAATAAAATTGATTATATCTATTTCGTTATAAAAATTATTTATATTAATTTAAAATAATACTTATTTCTATAACCATATACTTAATATATCGGCATATTCCTCTAAAAACATTAATTAATTTTTTAAATTTTTTCTATACAATAATAGTATACTACATTTTTTTACAAAAATCTACACTAAAAAAATATTTTTAAGTTTTTTTAATAAAATATTTTTAATATGAATATTTTATTATAATTATCTGTACTTTGATAAATTTTTAACCATTCATTTATAATATTTTTTCTAAAAATTATATATAATTTTATTTTTTTATAAATACTCTTAAAATTTTATTATATTTTACCAGAATAACTTTTTTTTATTATCTTTGTAATATTTTACCTAAATTAGAAATTTTATTATAATTTATAATTTAATATAATTTTATAACCATAATTTTATCATACATTTATAAAGAAAATCATTTGCACTTGGATATTAAATAATAGTATTATAAAATGCTTAATATTATTATGTAGTATTTTACTTTAAAGATATTGTATTTAATTATATTTTTTAAATAAATTATAATTTTTTCTTTAATAAATAGATTTAAGTTAAAGTCTATTCATATTTAATGGATTTTAATTAATATCTATATATTTACTTGATTATTTTCATATTTAAATGTATAATTAACATAAATATATATTCTAAAAGGAGATGATTTATAATGCTTGATTTATTATTAAGAAGACGAAGTACTCGTAAATTTAAAGGGGATAAGATTCCAAAAGAGAAAATAGAAAATCTTTTAAAATGTGCTCTTTTATCTCCATCATCTAGAACTACTACTCCTTGGTTATTTACTGTTATAGATAATCCTGAAATTATATCAAAACTATCTATTGCAAAATTAACAGGTTCTACATTTTTAAAAAATGCTCCACTTGTTATTGTTGTATCTGCTGAGCATGATAAAACTGATATGTGGGTAGAAGATACATCGATTGCCTCAACTATTATCCAATTAGCAGCTGAAAAACAAGATTTAGGATCTTGTTGGGTTCAAATACGTGGTAGAATGCAAAGTGATACAGTTACATCAGATAGTTTTGTAAAAGAGCTTCTTGGGATGCCAGATACTGTTTCTATTGAAGCATTAATTGCTATTGGATACAAAGATGAGGAAAAAACTCCATACACTGAGGAAAATTTGAAATATGATAAAGTCTCGTATAATACTTTTAATGAAAAATTCTTTAAGTAGGTGAATTCTATGAAAAAAAAGGGAAAATTAAAAAAAGTCATACTAGTTTTTTTCATAATTCTTGTTTTGATTCTATCAATTATATTTTTTTTACGTAATAAAATTGCAACTTACGCTATAGAATCACAAGGTTCTGAAGCATTAGAAACACTTGTTGAGATAGAAAATCTATATATTTCTCCCAATAAACTTCTTATAAAATGGGATAATTTTATTATTGCTAATAAAAATGAGGAGATGAAAAATCTTGTAGAAACTGGAAAATGTGAAATTGAGTTTAAATTTTTACCTTTATTATCTAAAAAAGTTTTACTAAATAATGTGGTTGTTGAAAATTTACAATTTGGAACAGATAGAAAAACCTCTGGAAAATACATCCCTAAAAATCCAAAAGTAAAAAACGATGATGATATCTCTTTAGATTTAATTAAAAAGAAAATTGCAGAAGAGAAAAAATCTATTCCAATATTTAATCCAGAGATGCTTAAATCAAATATTTCATTAGATAATATTACTAAAACTCTTAATCTTACATCTATTGATGAATTTAACAGAATTGAGAAACTTGTAAATGAGAAAGAAAATTATTGGAAAGAAAATTTTAAAACAAAAAATTACACTGCAAAATTTAATGACTTAAATAAAAGATTTTCAACTTTAGAAAAATCTGATAAAAAAAGTGCTGAATTTATCACAGGAAGCGTAAAACTTTATGATGATTATAAAAGTTTCATAAAAGAGATTGATAATGAAAAAAAATTAATAGAAAATGATATTAAACTTCTAAAAGAATCTAGTATTGAAGTTAAAAATTTAATTAAAAGTGATTATAATAAAATAGAAACATTAATTAAATCACCTGATGCAGCTTTACAAAATATCGCTCTTATGTTATTAGGGGAAAAATTTACAGATTACTCTTTATTACTAGTGGAACAGCTAGATGAAATTAGAAAATTAAGTAGCGAACCAAAAGAGATAAAAGAAAAGAAAAATATTATTTTCAATGAAAATGATTATAAAACTTATCCTGATTTTTGGGCAAAAAATATTGCAATTACAACAACTATTCTAAATTTATATAGCTTTTCAGGTAATATAAAAAACATATCATCAGATCAAGAGATTATTAAACAACCAATTGAAATTTTACTTAGTTCATTAAAAAAAGACTCGTTTAATATTAATTTTAATGGTTTAATTGACTATACAGGTGAAAATTTCGTTGAAAAATTTAGTTTAGATGGTAAAAATATTACTTTAAAAGATTTAGGTTTAAACAATTTAGATTTTTTACCTCTTGAAGTTTTAGAAACTAATTTAAAATTTAACACGAAACTTGATTCTGTAAATTCAAATTTCAATTTTATAACAAATGCATCTTTTGATAACTTAAAATTGAAAATGAAAGACAAATCTAAATTTAATCCACATGTTTATGATGTTGTAAACAATATTACAAAAACAACAAAATTAGTTAATTTAGACTTATCTGTTGTAAATAAAGATAATAAATTTAATATGGATATTAACAGTAATCTTAATAAAATAATTCAAACTGAACTTAAAGCAAAACTTACTGAAGAAGTTAACTTACAAAAAGAGAAATTGAAAACAGAATTATCTAAGAAACTTGCACCTACTGAAGCTAAAATCGAAAATTCTCTTGGATCTACTTCATCGTTATTTGAAAATTTTAATAAAATTTCTACTGATTCTAATGTATATATGGAGAAATTAAATGGTTATATTAAAGATAATGAGAAAAAATTAGAAGGTGAACTTGAGAAAAACTTAGATAAATTAAAAGATAAAATTAAATTTTAATTATATAATAAAATCCCCTCTTTTATTTTAAAGAGGGGATTTCCTGTTTATGATTAAATTTTTAAAATAAGAAAATTTACCTCGCTTCCAGTACCAATGCTATGTTTCGATTACACGAAATAAATATTAAAATTTAAATTCAAAACATAATTTTGCCTTATATGTATACAGATTAAAAGTAAATTCGAAAGCAAAAACAATATTATCTAATAATATTCCAAATATATTTAACATTTATAATTTATTAAGCGTAAGAACTTAATAAAATAATGTCAAAAAGCTTGGAATAAAATTATTATTTTCTTAATGAAATAAAAAATATTTGCTATCTAGATCGAGTGAGAAGAATTTTTCCATTATTTTTTTTACATTCCTATTAGTATTTCTAAGAAATATTAGTTAATTAGATTTTTTCTATATAAATAAATCCTTACTGTAAAAAAAGTAATAAGATTACAATAAAATAGATTTTACGATGACAAATATATTACATAAACAAAAATATATAAGTAAGACTTTCCATTATCTAAATTATATTTTATAATTTTTTATTTACCTTTTTAGATCTATTCATACAATAGATATTTTTCTCTTTTTTTCTTAAAATCCTCTAAATCTTTCTCGTATGATTTTACAATCTCATCTACAGTTTTACCGTCTAATATTGCTTTTCTTATTTTATCTGTTCCAAATGATTTATCAAACATATTCAAATTATTTTTTTTCAATTGTTTATCAAGAAATCCAGGATTATTTTCAAGTTTATTCAATTCATATAAAATATGTAATTGTGTAATAAAAGGTTTAAATCTCTTTTTATCTGTAATCATTACTTGTACACCATTAACAATTTTATCTTTCAAAGATGTATAAAATGGTTTATAATGAAATTCTCGAAATTTCACCCCTTCTAAATTTAATTTATTTAAATTAGTTTCTAATTTATGAGAATCAATCCATTCTTGACCAATTAATTTAAATGGCATCGTATATCCCACACCATTTGAAATTGTACCTAATTCTCCAATACTGCCAGTTGTTGCATAATAATACGATGTATCTTCTGTTGGAATATGTGGTGATGTTGGGATCCATAATGCATTTGTATTAGAGAAATCCATCTCGTGATTATAATTTTCCATTTTAATAACACTTAAGTTTGCATTAATATTAAATTCGGTATTTAAATATACTGCCAATTCCCCAACAGTCATTCCATAAATATAGGGAATTGGATACAAACCTATAAATGAGGAAAATTCCTCCTCTAATATATTACCATCTACAAGATTTCCATACATTGCAATCGGTCTATCTAAAACTAAAAATTCCTTGTTAAACTCTTTAGATGCTTCCATTGCATAAGCCATTGTATAAATATATGTGTATGTTCTAACTCCAATATCTTGAATATCATATATTAAAACATCGATTTCCTTTAACATCTCTTCTGTTGGCTTTTTATATTTTCCATATAAACTAATTATTGGTAAATTTGTACGGGAATCAATCTCATTTTTAATAGTTTCGCTAGCACGACTTGCTCCACGAATACCATGTTCAGGGCAATATAATGCTACTAAATTAATCTCATTATGTTTATACATCTCATCAATATTTGCAGTTAATTTCGACGTTATCCCAGTTTGATTTGTAATTAGACCGATATTTTTACCAATATATTTTTTATAACCCTCTATTAAAAATAGATCTATACCTAAAATTACATTTTTATTATTTTCCCCATATAATGTTACAAAACTAAATATAATTATTAAACAAATTAATATTTTCCTCATTATCTATAAATCACCCCTATATTATCTATTTTAAATTATGAATTTCATCTAATAACGTTTTTATATCAATTTCACTTGCTAATTTAAGTGTTGTTCTTGAAGATACCCCAATATCAAAAACCTTTATTGTATCAGGCATTGCATTTCTTTTAAATTGATTTGTAAATACTCTTTTTACGAATATTTCAAGTACTTTTACAATTTCATCACTATTATATTCCCCTTTAAATGAATTTAATCCTAAGTAAAATATCTTTGTAATTGAATATCTATTTACAAAATAGTTGTATATGAAAAAATCATGTAAAATATAATCTCCAATTATTTTTTCTGTTTGCTGTGATAAACTATTTTCATCTTTTTTTGGTAATAATTCTGGAGAAATCCCTGTATCAAATATATCTTTTATAATCTCTTTTACAATTTCATTATTATTTTTAGTTGCCTCTTTTATAATATGTTTTACCATAGTTTTTGGAATACCACTATTTACTGAGTACATTGACATATGATCGCCGTTATATGTCATCCAACCCAGATATATTTCAGATAATGTTCCAGTTCCTATTACAATTCCATTTACTTTATTTGCATAGTCCATTAATACTTGAGTTCTCTCTCTTGCTTGAGAATTTTCATATGTAATATCATATATATTTTTATCATGATTAATATCTTCAAAATGTTGTAATACTGCTTTTTCAATATTAATATTTATTGCTGTAACGCCTAATTCTGTCATTAATTTTAATGAATTATTTAGAGTTCTACTAGATGTTCCAAAACATGGCATTGTAATTGCATTTATCCCTTTTAAATCTAAATTTAAGTTTTTAAATGTATTCACACAAACTAAAAGAGCAAGTGTTGAATCTAATCCCCCAGATATTCCAATAACTACATTTTTTACCCCGATTTTTTTTAATCGAGTTTCCAACCCTTTTGATTGAATATCTAAAACTTCTTGTATAGAGTTACAGTTATTATAAAATGGTTCTTTATTTATATTACCTATTAAATTCTTCATTAATTCATTATTTTCCCATTTTATATCGATTTTTTTATAATTTTTACCATAAAATACTGTATCATAAATATAATCATATCTTTTTTTATTATTTTTTACTATTTCACAATCAATATCTGTACATATAATTTCGTTTTCAATATTTTTATTTAATAATAATTTCCCATTAAGAGCAATTATAGTTTGCCCAGAATGTAGAAAATCTTTTGTACTTTCTGTTGTTCCAGCAGAAACAAATATATACCCACAACTATTTTTCCGAGAATGTTCTTTAATTATATCAACTTGTTTTTCTATGGATCCAATTGTTTTTATACTTGATCCACAGTTTATAATTAAATCTGCACCATTCATTACATGTGATATTGAATTTGGGAAAATATTTTCTAAATCATTACCAACTTCAAATGCAATAGATATCTCTTTATTAGAGTAATTTATTAAATTAATTATAAAATTCTCTGTGAAATTGATTTTTTTATTATAAAAATTTATCTCGCTATCCATATTATTATTTGATGATACAAACCATCTTCCTTCATAATAATCATTATTATTTATAATATTTGTTTTTGGTATAAAACCTAAAATACCATCTTTTGTACTCGTAACAACAATACAATTATACAATTTATTACCTTTTTCTATAGGTGCACCAAATGTATATATCATATTTTTTTTATCTTTTGCGTATTCTAAAATTATTTGTTCAATATAATTAATATATTCTTTAGTTTTATCTATAAATCCCCTATTAAAAAATAGATCCTCTGCAGAATACGATGTTAATGATAATTCAGGAAATACAAGTATATCAATGTTTTTATCAATAGATTTTTTTACATATTCTATTATAATATTACTATTTTTTTCAATATTTCCAATATAAACTTCTGGAACAATTGTTCCTATTCTAAGATATCCATTCTCAAAAATTGTACTTTTCATTTTATTTAATTTTACAACTCCTCTCTTTTAACACTATATACATTTATAATTATATCATATTTTTCTATATAATAAAATATTATTCTTTTAAAATATATAGAAATTATAATAACTACTTATAAATTTTAAAATAAGAATATCAATTTATTCAAATTTAACATGTATAAAATACTAAATTTACTGTATTTTAATTATCTAAAATAACATTAATAGAGTAGAGAAAATATTAAAATTTAAAAGTAGCGACAATATCACTAACAAAATTTGCATATATACTTTTTAAATATAAAATATCAAACGAAAGAACATTATAAAATAATATTTAAAATTTGGGAATGAAATTGCTATTTTAAAAATAAAACTTTGTTATAAAATCATATATTTAGGATTTTATAGTTATCTTATTTTAATTTTTGCAAAGAAATTTTTTTTACTAATATTTTTATATCGAATAGATTTTAGAACCTATGTTATTTATAATTATTAGCAATATTGATTAATATAAATAATTTTATAATACTATGAGATATTTAAAAGAATTTATGTAAGAGTAATTGTAATAATTATATCTTTTTTTTATAATTAAACTTACACTATAAATGCAAATTAAATTAAAAGAATAAAAATAACATTACTAATTTAAATAAAAAAGGATGAATATAATTATTCACCCTTAAAAAACAACCATCTTTTTTTCTTAGCTTTTTTCTCTTTTACACTTGTATTTCTGTGTTTTTTTTCTGCTACAAAGAAATTTACTAAATCCTGAAATTCAAAAGCTTTTTCATTTAAAATCTCTGTCATTCCAAAAATAGTTTTTATAATTTCTTCATTTGATTCAGTCATATTTTTAATTTTTTCAACTTCGTATACTGCTTTTTCAATATCGTTATTTTGTTTTTCAGTACCAGATGCCATACTTACAATGATATTATCGATATTTTTAACTTCATTTACAATTCTTTCTATATCTGCAATAGTATTTTTAGCACTATCATCACCTGATTCAACTTTTTTTACGTTATCTTTTATAAGTTCCTTTATCTGTTTTGATGCTTTTTGACTTCGCTGTGCAAGATTTCTTATTTCAGATGCAACAACTCCAAATCCTTTTCCTAATTCACCTGCTCTAGCTGATTCTACTGCTGCATTTATTGCTAATAAATTTGTTTGAAATGTAAT
>JAAYPW010000139.1 GCA_012519615.1 Fusobacteriota bacterium | reverse complement strand
TATTTTGCTTTGCAAAAATCGTAGGTGTCGGCAATTGCCGACGGAGAGGTTAGTTTCAATTTCATCTCTATTAATTCAAAACATAACAAGTTTATTTTTATTTAAAAATGTAAATTCAAAACATTTAAGATTTTATTACTTTTTTTAAATTCAAAACATTTAAGATTCTATTACTTTTTTTATGTAACCAATCTTTTTTTAGCAAAGCAAAAAAATCCAACCAAAGGGGCGTTTTTGTCTTTTCCAAAATATTAAAAACAATAAATACTAAAAAATATATTTATAACTTAAGAAAAAAACTTATTTATTTATACGAAGTTTTTTCTCTCTTTTGTATTATAATATATTTTTTATCAATTATTTTTCTAAAATTTTCATCTATTCCATTCCAATCTAATACGTCTACTCTATACGGCAGTTCAGATTCTGCAAATTCATCTTTTATTTTTCCGATAATACACCATTCTATCTTCTTTTCTGTAACAATTGCCAAATCAATATCAGAATACTTTTTGGAATTTCCTTTTATTCTCGAACCAAAAACTCTAATTTCACAATTAGATATATATTTATTTATTGTATCTACTATATATTTTAGTTCTTCTTCTTTTGCATTAATCATTTTTTTCCTCAATTCTTTCTAAAAATAGTTTTGCTTCAGGTAAAAACTCTTTTGATATAATATAAACTTCCTTGGATATTTCTTCATCATAAATATGAGATGTCTTATTTCTCGCTTTATGAAATTCAAACCATTTCTCAATTTCATCAATAAGTTTACTCTCGGCAGCTCTTCTGAAAAGCTCATTTCTCGGCACGCCATCCACAATGTCACGACTAATATTTTCTTCAAGCCACCTTTTCATAAATTTCCAGCATAATTCATACGTAAATTCAAAATTTTGAATAACCCCTGCAGTTATTACATTCATTTCATCATTATCTATATTACACTCTTTTTCTTTTTTTATTGAAAATTCCACTGCTTTTTCCATTGAGTTTACAGCTTTTTTTAGACTAGACAATTCCAATGCCATTTATATATCATCTCCTTTTTATTTTTTCAAAAAAGTATCGTCGCGATATTTTTTAATTTTCTATTCTTTCTTTTGCAAATAAAATAGCTCTTTGCAATTTTTCTTTCAATAACTCTTTTGATGGTAATTTCAACCAATATTCCGAAATATGAATATTATCTTTATTTAAATCCATTAATTCCACGATTTCCTCATCTTTTCCAGAACATAAAATAATTGCAATGGGTTCCTCTTCAAATTCCTATTTTTCATATTCTGCTCTATCTTCAATTATAATATTCTCTTTTATCATCTTTCCAATATTCTAATATGTCATAGTTAAAATATTATTAGCATACACAACTATTTGTTTTTTAGATTTATCTATTAATACACTTATATTTTTATATAAATTATTTAATTCTATGCTATCATTAATTAATTCATCTTTATTCAAAATTTTCCCTCCTTTTTTAATTTTATAATTTCTCAACTAAAAGGTTATCGTTAACTTTCGAAACCGTTTTCGTAATGTATATATTGCAATATTTGATTTTAATTTTTTTTAAAAAACATAATCTTGTTTTTTTGGGCGAACACATAGGTTCGCCCCTACATTGTTATGATTTTATAACCGTTTTCTATATTTTGATTTTAATTTAAAAACATAATCTTGTTTTGGGCACATACAATGTGCCCCTACATTATTATGATTTCATAACCGTTTTCTATATTTTGATTTTAATTTAAAAACATAATCTTGTTTTGGGCGAACACATAGGTTCGCCCCTACATTGTTACCGTATCCATTATATCCACGTTTTTCAAAGCCTCTCCTTTTAGGTTTGCTTTCAAGTATTATTTCATAATACTCTGTCGCCGATATTTTGCTTTGCAAAAATCGTAGGTGTCGGCAATTGCCGACGGAGAGGTTAGTTTCAATTT
>JAAYPW010000138.1 GCA_012519615.1 Fusobacteriota bacterium | reverse complement strand
TCATTTGCCATTATTTTTGTTTTCCCTTGATACGAGACTACATTTCCTATTAATTTTACTTTTTTATTTACATTATCTAGTTCTGCTCTATCAGAACTTGTGTTAATTACACCAGTTAGATTAGATTTATTGGTAATTTTAACATTATTTTCCATATTTCCGCTCTCATTATCTATATTTAGATGGATATAATCAGCAGTTATATCTGTTTCCTCGTCTAATTTTAAAACAGAAGTCCCCTCACCAAATACTATTCTCTTATCTAGATCAAGCTCTAAAAATTCTGCCTTTAGTACGATATCTCTATATTCAAATTTTGCATTATTTTTAATCTCACCACGTGTAAGGAAAAATCTATCATTTTCAACATCATCAATTGATTTAATCTTATCTACTACTTCCATATTTTCTACGAAATATAGTTTTGCCATATCACCACTAAATCTCACACCATCTATCATTTTCCCTTTTAAATTTCCTCTAAAGTTAAACTCTTTTTTAAGAAATTCCCCTGTAATATAATCTCCGGTTACCACATCTCCACGTTCTGTAGTAAGTGTAGCGTCTTCTCCCTCTAGAGTTTTCGTTTTTACATTAATTTTACCTGTTTTTGATACAACTTTAATCCCCTCCTCCTCAATTACTAGTTTATCATTAGAGATTAAATCTCCGTTTACACTATAATAATCAAGCTGTGAAGATTTTATATCCATTTTATCTTTTTTTATAATTGCGTCCTCTTTCATTATAAATTTACGTTCATTGCCCTCGTAGAATGCCTTATTACTTTTAAAGTCAATCCCATCTTTTTTTCCAACGAAATCATCCATCTCAATTCTATTCTCATTTTTAAAGTAGATTGCCGTTTTATATGTAACTTCCATATTCTCTTTTCTGTTAATTAGAGTACCAGGATTATTAAAATATACTTTCTCTTCATCTAGATTATATAGAGCTTCTTTTGTTGTAAGGGAATTTTCATCCATTCTATAGTTTATTGCACCTTTCACAAGTAGTTCACGGTTTTCCAAAATAGCTTCATCACCTGTTACCACCATATTATCTTTCTCATTCACAAGACGTAATTTCCCTTTTGCCACTCCACTTTCACTTTCTATATTATATACAAGGTTATCTGAGTTTAATTTATAATCATTTTGGATAAATTCAGCGTTTTTTTCAATTACAATTCTCTTTTCATTGTTAAAGAAAGTCCCTTCACTCCCTTTTACAATTAGTTTATCATTTAAATTTTCCACTAAAAATGGTTTATTTGTATAAACAAGCGATTTTTCCTCATCAACTAGAGCTTCATCTCCATTAAAATTGTAATTTTCATATTTACCACGTACTCTCCCAGATAATATATGTTTTCTATTACGTATATCAAATTTTACCTCATCTGCATAGAGTTTATTACTCTCTTTTGTAGCAATATTCCCATTAGAGATACCACTTTCTGTTTTTGTATTAAATGTAAGATTATCCCCTTCGATAATTATATCATCTTTAAAATATTTATATTGTTTTGGTAAATAAAGTATCTCATTTAAAGAATCAAATTCTGCTATTTTTGTAGTTAATCTATAATCAGGCCCTGTAAGTACTAGAAGTTTAATAGGATGACTATAGAAAAATAGTTTATTATCCTTAGATAGATATTCCATCTCATCAGCATTTAATTTAATTTTATCATTATATAAAAGTACAGACCCTGTTATTTTTAATATCTCACTTTCTGTATATATTACACCAGAATCACCTTTTAGATGGTAATCTCCATTTCTACCGGTAATAGGGCCAAATAGTTCCATAGTTTGATTGTCTTTATTATAATAAAGTTTAGATAAATTAATCTGCATGTCACCTTTTGTAATTACGACATCACCATAGATATTTATATCACCAGTATTATTAAAAAATATTAGATTATCAGCTTTTAGTACATACCCTTCATAAAATATAGTGAACCTTCCCCATGAAGTAAATTGACCAACATCCATATTATAGATCCCTTGATTGAAATTTGCTGTTATTTTTTTAAGTTCTCCTCTATCAGAGTCAAGGTTTCTTGCTCGTAATTGTACATTTTCTGTTACTTTTATAAATTTCCTGTCGCGATCATATATACCACGATTACAGTTTAAATTGTAGTTTTCAGATAAAATTTTTACATTTTTAGAGAATTCTAGTACTGTGAAATTTTTATTAGACTCGAAATTATCTGACTCTAATTCTATTTTTTCCCCCTCATTTATAGCTTTTAGCTTTGTATTTGAGTAGAATTTCTCCTTTTTCTCGTCATATTTAATCTCCTCTGTGAATATCTCCCAACCATCAGGATTTTTCCCAATAATTTCCCCTTTTAATATCATATTTCTATATCTATCTACAAAAGCTTCTTTCCCTTTTAATTCTATATTTTCAAAGAATGCTTTTGCTACAGTAAAATAAGTGGTATCATCTTTTTTATCTTCTGTTTGAGTTTCAGCTTCTATTTCATAATCTTTTCCTATATCATATTTTACATTTCTTGTTTTTATCTTATCATTGTTTTCTTTTATCTCTACTATATCTTCTTTTGGTTTAATATAGCCATTATATATATATGATAATGCGATAAATACCATTAATATATATAGTAGTTTTTTTAAGATATCACCCATTTTTCCTCCTATTTCCTAATCTTGCAAATACTTTTTTAGTTCATTTAATTTATTTAATGCATCAATTGGCGTTATATTATTTAGATCTATCTCCCTTAATTTTAATATAATTTCATCCTCTTTTTCCTGTAATTTTTCTTCATTTGTAGGAGGTTCTTCTAAATCTTCATTTGGTTTATTAAATAAAGATAGCTGCATAACTTCTATTTTTTTTTCAATTATAGCTTTTCTATCTTCTAGAGATTTCAGTATTTTTTTGCTACTTTTCAATACTATTTCAGGTAATCCAGCTAATTTTGCTACTTCTATACCGTAGCTTTTATCTGCTCCCCCTTTTACAATTTTCCTTAAAAATATTATCCCTGTATCTATCTCTTTTACCTCAACACGATAGTTCGCTAGATTTTTAAGAGTTCGTTCAAGTTCTGTTAATTCATGATAATGTGTTGCAAATATTGTCTTTGCTTTTATTTTATCGTGGATATATTCTGTTATTGCCCAAGCAATAGAGACTCCATCATATGTACTTGTACCACGACCAATCTCATCTAATATTATGAAGCTATCCTCTGTTGCATTATGTAGAATACTGGAAGTTTCAGTCATCTCTACCATAAATGTACTTTGCCCTGATAATATATCATCTGATGCACCTACTCTTGTGAATATTTTATCCACTATTTTTAGTTTTGCACTACTACAAGGGACAAAACTCCCAATTTGTGCCATAATCAATGTAAGTGCAATCTGTTTCATATAAGTAGATTTCCCTGCCATATTAGGCCCAGTTAGTAAAATGAAGTTCTCTTTTTCAGATATTAATGTATCGTTTTTAATATATTCCTCGCGACCTACTAATTTTTCTACAATTGGATGTCGTCCATCTTTTATAGAGATAATATTTTCAGAAGTTATCTCCGGTTTCACATAGTTATTTTTTATAGCAACATATGCAAATGACACTATTACATCTAAATAGGAGATTCTATCTGCTAAAACTTGTAATAATTTAGTTTTTTCCTTTATTTTAGCTGTTATCTCCTTAAATAGATAATATTCTAGCTCATTAATTCTCTCTTTTGCATTTAATATTTTACTCTCATATTGTTTTAACTCATCAGTTATAAATCTCTCTGCATTTGCAAGAGTTTGCTTCCTAATATAATGTGATGGAGCGTTATCTTTATTACGGTTTGTAATCTCAATATAGTAACCGAATATTTTATTATATCCGATTTTTAAATTAGATATACCAGTATTTACCCGTTCCCGTTCTTCTAGTTCTAAAAGGAAGTTTTTCCCATTTTTAGAGATATTTCTATATTCATCTAGCTCCTTATTATATCCATCTTTTATTATTCCACCTTCTCTTATGCTAAATGGGACATCATCTTTTAGAGTTTCACCTATTAATCTCTCTATATCCAGTAGCTCTATAGTATCATTATTAAAAATTTTTCTATTTTCTATAAGTAAATCTGATATCTCTTTTGCACCGTTAATTGACATTTTAAGCGCATTTATATCTTTACCATTTTCTGTACCTAAAATTATTTTTCCGATTAATCTCTCTATATCGTATACTTTTTTTAATTTTTCTCGTATTTCTTCCCTTACAATTGGTTCATCTATGTAAAATTCCACATCTTTTTGCCTTTTTAGGATCTCCTCCTCTTTTAGCAATGGATTTTTTATAATTTTCTTAAGAAATCTTGACCCCATAGAAGTTTTTGTCTCATCTAATACCCATACAAGTGTACCTTCATTTGAGGCTTCACTACTACTTTTCATAAGTTCTAGATTTCTCTGTGTACAAATATTTAATTCCATATATTCATATGAATCTACATAATTTATCTTATTTATTGGAATTTCATTATATTTATGTAGATTTCTTACATATTCCAATACAAATGCTGCTATATATATAGATTCTGACTTATTTTCAAGATTATATGATCCTAATGATACTACATTAAAATACTCTTTTAGATAGTTTTCGCAATTTTTACCTCTATTAAAAGATACTATTTTATTATAAAACTCACTATCACTATCTTTTTTCTCAACAATATCAATTACATTTAAAAATATATTATTATTTTTTGTATAGCTATCTATCTCTTTTTTTATAATTTCGTAATTTACCGAGTCAATAATAATCTCTTTCGGCATAACTTTATTTATCTCATTAATTATATTTTTGTTATCAACATCAGCAACAGAGAACTCCCCTGTTGTAATATCTAAATATGCAATTGCTGCAGCATCTTTCCCAATTTTTAACCCTAATAAATAGTTATTACTTTTCTCATCAATATAATCTGTATCTATTACAGTACCTGGACTTATCACTTTAACAACTTCTCTTTTTACTAGCCCTTTTACCTGTCTAGCATCTTCCATTTGTTCACATATAGCTACTTTATATCCACGGTTCACAAGTCTAGCTATATATTGTGCTGATGAATGGTGTGGAACACCTGCAAGTGGAATCTCTTCCCCTTTTTCCCTATTTCTAGCAGTGAGAGTTAATCCTAATTCACGTGCTACTGTTTTCGCATCGTCAAATAACATCTCATAGAAATCACCTAATCTAAAGAAAAGGATAGAGTCTAAATAATCTTTTTTTATTTCATGATATTGCTTCATTAAAGGGGTCTCTTCTTTCATCTATATACAACTACAATATTTATACTATTATAAATATTAGTAGACTTTTCACCGCCTCTCTATTGTTAATTATTTTTTTAAATACTTTATTAATCTTTTTTCCATGACTAATCTAGGTGTGAGGTTAGAGTTATTCTTTTATCCTCATCCTAAATCCATCTTCTATATTAGAAGAAAGATTTATTTTTATACGTCTTAGTTTTTAAATAAAATTATATTATAAATTAATTTAAAAAACTTACTCTATCGTTCTTTTCTCCACTCTATATAATCTGAGAGTGAAACTAGGGTGGGAAGGAAAAGATATTAGTTTTACTCCATCTTCAAACTCTCCAGTGTATCTAAAATCTCATCTATATTCTCCATTTTATTCATTTTCTCTTTTAATTTTGTACTATTTTTTATCCCTTTAATATACCAACACATATGTTTTCTCATCTCCTGTATCCCTTTTTGTATCCCTTTTTCCTCTATCATACTCATAAGATGACGTTTTGCCATATCTATTTTCATATCTAAAGTAACTTTTGTTTTAATTTCCCCAAATTCTAGCATCTCTTTTATCTCTGTAATAAGCCACGGATAAGAGAACATCCCCCTTGCTATCATCACTCCATCAACATTTGAATAATTTGCTTTTTCAATAGCATCATATCCTGTAAATATATCACCATTCCCAATTACATCAATATTTACGTTATCTTTTACCATTTTTATCTCATCCCAATTTGCTACACCTGCATACATTTGCTCCCTTGTACGTCCATGGATTGTAATATAGGAAAATCCATTTTTTTCTGCTAACTTCGCTATATTTAGAGAGTTTCTAACCCCTTTATATCCTATTCTTGTTTTTATAGATAAAGTTACATTCACAGATTCTTTTAATCTCTGCATAAGTCTATCTATATGATCTAGATCCCCCATAAGTGCAGCGCCACCACCAGTTTTTACCACTTTATTTACTGGACAACCTGCATTAATATCAATATGTTTTACCCCTAAATCCTCTACAAATTTAGCTGCTCTACACATTATATCTATCTCTTTCCCAAAAATTTGCACAGAGTCTCCACCTACTAGCTTCAGTATATTATTTATAGTTTTATCATTTTGCATAACTATTGCATTTGCACTTACCATCTCTGTATACATCACATCTGGAGAAAACTCTTTTAATATTTTTCTATATGAATAATCTGTAACACCAGCTATTGGTGCTGTTAAAATTTTAAGTTTTTTCAACTTTTTACCTCTTCTCTATTATAATTAATCTTATCTTAATTCGATATTAAAATTATTCTCTTTAAATAATTTATAAAATTTCTCAATTATCTCATTTTCATAGGGATTTATATGTTTATCTACATACACTATTTTATTCTGAAATTGCTGTATTGCGATTTTTTTTACCCCTTTTAAAATCTCTATGTATTTAGAAAAATCACCCTCTTGCACATATAATGGATACATAGTTATCCTTATTTCATAGTCTATATTTGAATTTTTTAATAGCTCTATTGAATCTAGGATAACATCTTTTTTCACTTTTGAGAATTTTTCATATTCCAATGATTTAAAATCTATAGCAATAAAATCCACAATTTTTATAATTTTTTTTACAAATTCAGGATTAGCTCCATTTGTATCCACTTTTATTAAAAAATGTTCCCCAATCTCGTTTTTTATCTGTTTTAAAAATTCTATTAATTTATCACCCCAAATAGATGGTTCCCCACCTGTAATACATACTCCATCTAGGATATTTTTACGTTTTTTTAAAAATTCTATGATCTCTTTATCTGATAATATAAATTTTTCTTCCTCTATTTGAATTAAATCTGCATTTTGACAATAATCGCAGCTAAAATTACAACCTAATGTGAAAATCGTAGATACAATTTTTTTAGGATAATCCACAGTTGACGATTTCACAATTCCAGCAAACATCATTTTTATCACTCCATAGCTCTAGTTAATTATTATTTTATCTATTAATAAAAAAGGGTTTATAAATGTATCCCCTATTGTAAATGTAAAATGTAAATGTGGTGCAGTGGAAAATCCTGTATCCCCTACAGTTCCGATTATATCCCCTTTTTTCATTATATCTCCTACTTTAATATTCACAGTATCAAGATGGGAATAACTTGAAAATAGGTTCATACCGTGATCGATAATTACTGTATTTCCTGTTACTTTTAGAAATGCAGAGTATACTATTTTACCATTATTTACCGATTTTATAGGTGTACCTTTTTTAGCTGATATATCAATTCCAGAATGTTTTCCATTAGATTTTCCATTTACATATCTTTCCAATGCAAATCCTGTTGATATTCTACCCTCTACAGGCATTAGAAATTTATCGTCCCACAATTTTTCTGGTATTGTATTTTTTCTTACTAATGTCACAGCACTTCTCATCTCTTTTTTATTCTCATCTGAATTCTTTTTTGCTGTTTCCTCTTTCACTTTTAGGCTATCTTTCACACTCTCTTTACCTATTATATTTATAAAAAACTCACTATTTTTATCTAAATTATCCTCTTTGTATTTTATATTTACAATATATTTTCCCGGTTCCACATAATAATTCACAGGGATAAGGGAATAAATTTTATCATTATTTTCAAATATTTTAATATCTGTCCTAGCAATATCTGTCTCAATCTCATAATTAGTAATTTCCGATCTATTTACAAGTTCTATTATAAAAAAATCCCCTTGATTTATACTTTCAGGGATTTTACTAATAATAATTGCATTTATCTCCAAAATCATAATTAAAAATACAAATATAGTCAATTTTTTCATAAATATTCTCCTTTTTATGCTATTTTTCTTCCTCTAAGTTTCTCTAATAATATTAAAAATATACCTAATAATACAGTCATAACTATTGAAAATACAAAAATCATCTGTACATTAGATAGCTTTCTAATTGTCCCTGTAATAGGTGAAGATGCAAATGATGCGAAATTTCCAGATACAATATAAAATGTCATAACCGTTGTTGATATATTTTTATGTAAACTTGTCCCATAAGATAATAATGTTGCATAAATTATAGAGCAACCTAAACCAATTATACATACAGCAACACTAATCATAACTCCAGTTGTAATAAATAAACTGAAAAATCCTAAAAAAGTTATTATTGTAAATATCAATATTAATGTACTATCTTTTATTTTAAATGTAACTAATCCAGCTACTACTCTCCCTATTGCAATGAATATCCAAAATAAAGATAAATTAAACTTACTAAGATTGTCCCCAAGCCCCTTCGTTACTGAAAATTCCCCAATCCAATATGTTACTGTCATCTCTGCTAGTACATAAAAAAATAGCATTAACCCTACAAATATAATCATATAATTCCAATTATCATTTGTATTCTTAACTTTAGTAGATTTTTCTATAACTGTAATCCCACTTTTATTAAAGTCTATTGTATTAAGAAATATAATAAATGATATTATAAATACTAGCATTATAAAATAGATATCTTCCCACTTAAAGTTAACTTTTAACAAATAGATTACTATAATTGGACTTATAAGCGAACCAAAACTATAACAAAAGTTTAACATATTTAAAACTTTTGTCCGTTTTTCTTTATAAAGCGAGATTATAAAAAAATTAGACATAGACACAATTAACCCTGCACTTAATCCTAGTAAAAATAGTGCTAATCCAAAAGCTGGATAATTTCCTACGAATTTTATAATTAATACTCCAGTTAGACACATTGTATAACAAATATTTAGTATTATCTTCATTTTTATTTTTTCTAACAGAAATTTATTTATAATAATAGCTAAAAAACTACCTAAAGTATAAAAAGTTAGCATAAACTGTATATCTGCAGTATCTTTTCCGTAATTATTAGCTATCTCCATTTTTAATGTACCAGGCAACATAAAAAGTATTCCGATAAATAGAAACATACTATAAGCTAACAATGTTGTTTTGGCTTTATTATCCATTTTCACTCCTTAAATTTTTTCAATTATATAAAATAGTCTCTCTCCAGCAAATTCATTATTTTTTATTATTTTTAAAATTTTAAAATTATTTTTATCTATTGCTTTTTTTAATTCTAAGTTTGTGAAAATCTTTTTTTCATAATATTCATCTATTCTACTGTATTTCCCATCATCATTTAATACAAAGAATGTTACACTAATCTCTTCAATTTTATCTTTTTTATTATGATAATGTTCCCAAAATATAGTCATATCATCTCTATTATCATAAAATACCCCATTAGGAAACATCTCTTTCATTAGGTTTGGTGTGGCAACATCAAAGAAGAAAATTCCACCTGATTTTAGATTTTCCCCAACCTTTTTTAATAAAGTTTCCAGTTCTGCAATACTTTTTAGATAATTTATCACATCGAAAAATGCATATACTAAGTCATTTTCACAATTAGTTTGTAAATTAAGCATATCTTCATGGATTAATTCTATATTTTTAATATTGTTTTTCGTTATTTTCTCTTTTGATAGAGACAACATCTCATTATTTATATCGATCCCTATTATATTAGGATATTTTTTAGCAAATCTAATAAGAAATTCCCCTGTACCTGCACCTAATTCTAATACATTTTCAATATTTTTATCTAATTTCTCCAAATTTAATATTATATAGTTATACCACTCATCATAATCTACATATTTCATAAAATTATCATATACTCTTGCAAAACTCATATTTTTTCTCCTAATTTAGCTCTTCTTTTATTTTATTAGCTATACTATTAGCTATCTTATCTATTTTATCCTCGCAATTTCCCTCTACCATTACACGAATAAGTGGTTCTGTTCCTGACGTTCTCACTAGTACACGCCCCTCATTTTCCAGTTCACGCTCTTTCTCTTTTATGAAATTAGAAAGATTTTCTATATTTTCCCACCCTTTTTTCTTATTATTATCTACTCTAACATTAATAAGTTTTTGTGGCCATTTCTCTATCTCATTTGCTAATTCATTTAGAGATTTTCCCTCCTCTTTTATAGCTTGTACAAGTTGAAGAGCTGTTAGCACTCCATCTCCAGTTGTATTATAATCTGTGAAAATTATATGTCCAGATTGCTCTCCACCTAGATTTAATCCCTCTTCAACCATTTTTTCCAGTACATATCTATCTCCTACATTAGTTTTAACAGTATCTATTGATGCATCTTTCATACTTTTTTCAAATCCCATATTACTCATTACAGTAATTGCTACTTTATCTTTATTTAATTTTCCATCCTTTTTCATTTTCTTAGCAATAATACCGATTATTTTATCTCCATCTATTTGATTTCCTTCTCTGTCCACCGCTAATAATCTATCTGCATCTCCATCAAATGCCAATCCTAGATCTGCATTATATCCTTGTACTACTTTTTGTAAAATTGTCATATCAGTTGAACCACATTTTACATTTATATTTGTACCATTAGGGATATTATTTATTGCCACAATCTCTGCACCTAAATTATAAAAAACTCTCGGTGCTATACGATAAGAGGCTCCATTTGCAGTGTCCAATATTATTTTTAGCCCTTTAAAATTAGTATTTACTGTAGAAAGTAAAAAGTCTTGATATGTATAGAAATCATCTTCTGAATATCTAAATTTACCTGTCTCATCACCTGGAACTAGATGTTTTTGTATCTCCTCTACATTATCCATAAGTCCTTCTATCTCTTCCTCTATCTCATCAAGTAATTTATATCCATCTTTATTAAATATTTTAATTCCGTTATCTATAGCAGAGTTATGTGATGCTGATATCATTATACCTGCATCTGCTTTAAATTTTCTAGTAAGATATGCTACACCTGGTGTTGGTAATACCCCGATAAAATCAATATCCACACCAAGAGAGGTTAATCCTGCTGTAAGAGCTGATCTTATCATATAGCCCGATACTCTTGTATCACTTCCTAGTACAATTTTTATTTTTTTATTGGGATTATTTTTTTTCAAATAATATCCAAAAGCAAATCCTAATCTCATAACAAGATCCGCCGTTAATATTTTATTTGCTTCCCCTCTAATTCCGTCAGTTCCAAAATACTTTTTCCCCATTTTTTCCTCCTATAAAAAACATTTTTTCAGCTAAAACTCCTATTATAATTCCAGATATTACCCCTAAAAAAGAAAAAATTAATACAAAATACAATATTTCCTTACTAAATATATCTATATTTCTAAATAATAATACATATGCAATAAGTAATTGTGTAACATTGTGAAAAAATCCACCTACACTACTTATTGCCACTGTTGAAAATCTGTTTTTATCTATAAATAAAATTGATATTATTAAGATACTTACAGTTCCAGATATGAAACTTATAAAAAATGTTGGTGTAAATAGAGTTCCAGTCATGAAACTTTGTATTAATATTCTTAGTATATTTATCTCAATCCCCTCTTTAATTCCTAGTTTTTTAATCCCTAAAATCGGTGCAATATTCGCAAATCCCAGTTTTAACCATGGGAAAGGTTTCGGAATTAAAGTCTCTAATAAAGAAAAATATAATGCCATTAATATTAAAGCTATCTTATAAGCATCTTTTTTTTTACAATCCATTTTCATCACACTATTTCAGATATTTTATATATGATTTTGATGGTCTGCTAAAATCATAATTCTTTTTCCACTCTTCAGGTAGATTGCTACGATCAATTTCATTAAATCCTAGACTTAAAAATAGTTTCTCCATACCAATATTTACAGTTAGCCCAAAAACAAAGTCTAAGCCCTCTTTTATCGCTTTATTTACTAACTCAAAACATAATGCTTTTGCCTTTTTACCACCTTGATACCTTGGATAAGTTGCTATTTTTGCTATTTCAGCACAATTTCCGAAATATTTAAGTGTACCAACAGCTACTACGCTACTATCTACTACATACACAAGATAATTATTTATATATACCTCAATTTCCTCCTCAGTAATGGGGAGAATGTTATTTTTTAATGTTTCGTTTCTGATTAAAAGATAAATAGAGTTGATATCTTCTATATCTGCTTCTCTTATACTCTCTTCATCTACTTTACTTATTAATGTACCTGCTATATCATAGGTTAGTACTTTTGTATATATATTTCCTGTTTTATAATCAAGTATAGATATATCTCTTATCCCTTCATCCATGACTCTTTTAGAATATTTCAAAATATCTAATATAGGTTTACTTTCCTCATCTTTTTCTATTATTTTTACAATAGATTCATAATGTAAAAATTGTACTATTTTATCATTTTGCTTTATCCCCTCTATATTAGATATATAAAATATAGTTGATGGTTGTAATTGCTTCGATACTTCCAATGCTAGATCTCTTGCAGATACAATGTGGTAATGTCCTCGAAAGTCCATCCCTAACGGTGCAATTACAGGGATTTTATTTTTAGATAATGCATACTTTATTGTATCTAATTCTATATCTAATATTCTTGCTAAAGTACTGTCTTCACGTTTTTTCACAGAGATATTTGTGCCTAATATAGACATTGGAGATAATGAATGTTTTTTTAGAACTGCTGCTATTTCCCAGATAGTTTTTGTGAAATCATTATTAATATCCTCTATTTTTTTCATTTTATCTTCAAAATCTATAACAATTACAAATTTAATTCCAAATTTTTTTAAGATAATTATATCAGGGATAATCTCCCTGATATAATTTTGTCCTTTTATTAATAATACAAAAACCTTATCTTTATTTATAGTTATATAATGGATTAATTCCATCGTATCTAAAAGCTGCTTCATGTCAGACATTTATAACCCCACCTTTATACTTTTAGGTCACAATCTATCCCCAATAGATTTTTGTTTTTATCTATTATTGGAGTAACTTCCTCTTTTACAAACTCTTCTGTCTGCTTAGGAGCTGCACCAATAAAATTAGCAGGATTCATTATCTCTACCAGTCTATTTTTATCTATTTTAAAATAATCATCTTGTAATACTCTGTCTATAAGATCATTTGATTTCCCTTCAATTTTCACTTGTTTTCCAGCTTCCATAGAGTGGACTCTTATTCTTTCATGTAATTCTTGTCTATCTCCACCATTTTTTACACCTTCCATAATAATATATTCTGTAGCCATAAAAGGTAGCTCTTCCATAATTCTTTTCTCTATCATTTTTGGATATACCACTAATCCACTTAATATATTTACCCAAATAGTTAATATAGAATCAATTGCTAAAAAAGCTTGTGGTATTGCTAATCTTTTGTTAGCAGAATCATCTAAAGTTCTTTCAAACCATTGTGTTGCAGCAGTCATTGCTGTACTTTGTGATAGAGAAATTACAAACTTACTAAGAGAAGCTATTCTCTCACTTCTCATAGGATTTCTTTTATATGCCATGGCACTTGATCCAATTTGACTTTTTTCAAATGGTTCCTCTATCTCTTTAAGATTTTGTAATAATCTTAAATCATTTGTAAATTTATGTGCTGATTCTGCTATATGTGATAATACAGAAAGTACATTACTATCTACTTTTCTATCATATGTTTGACCAGTAACTTTAAATCTTTTTGTAAATCCTACTTTTTCTGTAATTCTTTCATCTAACGCTTTTACTTTATCATAATCGTTATTAAATAACTCCATAAAACTTGCTTGTGTTCCAGTTGTACCTTTTACCCCTCTAAATCTTAGATTTTCCATGAAAAATTCTAATTCTTCATAATCAAGAATTAAACTTTGTAGCCATAAAGTTGCTCTTTTACCAACTGTAGTTAGTTGTGCTGGTTGAAAATGAGTAAATCCTAATGTAGGTAGATCTTTATATTCAATAGCAAAATCTGCCATTAATTTCATTACATTTACAAATTTTTGTTTTACAATTTTTAGCCCCTCTTTTAATTGAATAAGATCTGTATTATCCCCAACAAATGCACTTGTTGCCCCTAAATGTATAATAGGTTTCGCAATTTTAGCTTGTTCTCCAAATGCATGGACATGTGCCATAACATCATGTCTTACTTTTTTCTCTTGTTCTTTTGCTACATCATAATTAATATTATCTTGATACTTTCTCATTTCACTTATTTGTTCATCTGTAATATTAAGCCCAAGCTCTTTCGATGATTCAGCTAATGCAATCCATAACTTTCTCCATGTGGTAAATTTAAAATCTGGTGAAAATACATGAAGCATCTCTTTTGATGCATATCTCTCCTCTAATGGATTTAAATAAACGTTAGTTTGCAAAAATATCATTCCCTTCTATATTTTTAATTTTTTTTATAATTAATAAAATTTATTATAAATTTAGTCTCTTTTTCCTCTACACTTTCCACATAAATAACAGCATTATATCTATTTAGGATCTCTTTTACAATTGATAATCCAAGTCCTGTTCCTTTATTTATAATTTTAGTTGTGTAAAAAGGCTCAAATATTTTATTCCCAACCTCTTTTTTTATACCAACACCGTTATCTTTAATTATAATAGTTATAAGTTCCCCTTTTTTTTCTGCATAAATACCAATTTTTTTATCTTTAATATTTTTGTTTTCTAAAATAGAATCTTTAGCATTTATGATTAGGTTTAAAAACACCTGAATTATCTCACTTCTTTTAGCAAGTATATTAAGATTTTCTTCTAATTTAATTTTCAAATTAATACCATTAATTTCTAAATCTTTCCTCATGAAGCTATTTACAGAATCAATAACCTCGTTTAGATTAACTTTGTAATCTGCATCACTCTCTTTACGAGAATAATTCACAACATTCCCTACAATATTTCTCCCTAATCTTGAAGCTTCTTCTATTGCATTTGCCATTTCAAGTAGGTTTTTTAATTCCTTTTTTTCTATATTTTTTATCTCCCCTATATCTATTTTAAGCATTTGAATATTTGCAAGAATTACACTAAGTGGATTCTTAATTTCGTGACTAATACGTCCAAACATCTCCCCTAAAATAGAAGATTTATCTTTGTTTTTTAAATTTTTATTTAGATTTATTATATTTTCATTTAAAATAAGATTTAATTTTTTTAATTTTTTTATATATATTATCAAAACAAGTATAAATAATAGTAATATCGATATAATAATTATGTATATGTTATTTAAAACGGTAATCACCCCATATTATTATTTTTGTAATATTTTTAAATTTTCAATGTTAAGAGGTAACTCTATTTTAAATGTTGTTCCTACCTCTTCTTTTGACTCGACCTCTATTGTTCCATTATTTTTTTCTATTATCTGTTTTACTATAGATAATCCCAGCCCTGTTCCTTGTTTTTTATCAAAAGTTTCAAAAGGTAAGAAGATTTTATTTAAATACTCTTTTTTTATCCCTTTACCATTATCACTTATCTCTATATATATAATATCTTCATTTTTCAAATTCAATTTAACATCTATTTTTTTTTTATCTTTATCCATAGCATCTTTCGCATTAGACAATAGATTATTTATGATTTGTTTTAATCTTTTTTTATCAGTATAAATTTTCTTATTTTTTAAATTATTTGATAAAAATATGTTAAATTCTATGTTCTCCATATCCATAATATCTCTATTCTCTATTAAAATATCTTCATAGATTTCAGATATAGCTTCCAATTCAAATTTTAATCCAATCTCTCCTCTTGAAAAATCTAATATTTCCACAAGTTTTTCCATAACTACATTTGTTTGATTAATGATTATATCTATAAAACGGTTCATTTTTTCTCTTTCAAGATCTGAATTTTTCAGCATTTTAGCAAATCCACCCACAGTTGTAAGCGCATTTTTAATATCATGGACAATACTATTTGTCATTGTCCCAACTGCTGCTAATTTATGATTCATAATATTTTCTCTTTCAAGTTCAATATTTTTTTTCTCCAAATTAATAATACTTTGATTTCTTTTTATACAGTATATAAACTCCTCTAATTCAAACGGTTTATAAATATAATCATTTACCCCAAGTCTTATTGCTTTTATTGGTGTACTATCATTAGAATATCCGGTTATAACTACAAATTTAGTATTAGGTGAAATTTTTTTTATCTCCTCAATAGTTTTTAATCCATCGATTTCAGGCATTTGAATATCTGTAATAACAATATCTATTACGTTTTTATTAACAATATCTATTGCCTCATATCCGTTTTCAGCATTGTAAATTTTATGATTTTCTTTTTCTAGTAATTTTGTTAGGGTTTTACGAATTAAACTATCATCATCTAAAATTATAATTTTTAGGTTATCCATTGATTCCCTCCTCTCTAAGATAATTTATACTTTAAATAAGAATTAACCCCTATTTATTACAAAAACTAGCACATTTCTCCTAAATATTATTATCTAGGAGAAATCTGCCTTTTAAATATATTAAAGTCTATCTGTTCTAAAAATAGTATAATCCATATTAGGAAATATATTATCTCTGTATTCTATTTCTCGTAACCAACCTTCATTAATAGTGTTATTTTTAATCTCATCTGAAATTTTATATAATCTATTTAGATGGTCTCTTATTTTTTTCTCTGCATATCCCACCATTGTCCCTGTGAACATTATAAATGGCCAACATGATGTTTGCGCCATCATAAGCTCTCTTCCACATTGATTAAGTGCTCTAAGCAGTAATCCATCTGCATTTTGATACATATTTGCAATCTCTATCATCCGTTTTGCACCTTGATGTAGATGTCTATAAATATGGTGGTTTGAGTTATCGACCCACACATCATAGTATCCATTAGCTCCCCAGCTTGATTCTGTAGGCGTTACTACTTGGTTTCGTGAAAATTCTTGTAAATAAGAATATGGTGTCATTGGTTTTACAATATCTTGTTCGTTCATAGCTCTAAATATCCATTCTAAGAAAGTTGGACCTTCATACCACCAGTGACCATATAATTCAGCATCATACGGTGATACAATTATAGGATCTCTTTCCCCCATAAGACTTTTTAAATATTCCACTTGTTTTGTTCTATTATATATAAAATTGTACGCATGTTCTTTCGCTCTATTATATGCTTTATCAGGATCGTATGGTGCTTTTATTTTGGTATTTTTATCTGTAATAGAGTAATATTTAATTCCCATATTTCTACGTACACCATCTTCATGTAAATACGGTTTTACGTAATCATAATCTAAATCAAATGCAGCATCTTTATGAAACTCTCTATATAGTCCATCTCCGGGATATCCAATTTCAGCACTCCATACCTGTTCTGATGATTCAATGTCTCTACCAAATGCAGCAACACCATTTTTAGTATAAACTGGTGCATATATACCATATACTGGTCTTGGTTCCCCAAATAATATTCCGTGAGAATCTACGAAGAAATATCTAATTCCATGTTTATTTAATACTGCATCTTGCCCTTTATAGTAGGCACATTCTGCAAGCCACATCCCTTTTGGTTCACGGTCAAAAAATCTCATATAGTCAATTTTTGCCATCTCAACTTGTGCATTTACCGCTTCAGGATAATCCTTCATCAGAGGTAAAAAGCCATGTGTAGCTGTTACAGGAATAATTTCAAGTTTTCCCATATCTTGGAATTTTTTAAATCCATTTATAATATTTCTATTGTATTTTTCTTCATAATAATATCTCGCTCTTTTAAAAAATGCCTCATTATGTAATGCTGTTTTTAAAAATACAGGTTCAAATTGTAATCTATGTACCTCTTTTTCTGTGAACTCGATCATTTTATTTAAATGTCTTACATATCTTTCTTGCAAAAGACTATCTGAAAGCATATTTAATAATGTACCAGACATTGTCATTGTAATATTCCAATGCACATTATCATTAGTTAATCTTTCAAACATATCTAGTAAAGGTATATATGTTTCTGTTATTGCTTCATATAACCAATCCTCTTCTAAGAAATCATTATACTCAGGATGTCTTACGTATGGTAAATGAGCATGTAACACCATTGATAAATATCCTTTTGCCATTTTTATCCCCCTTTTTTTATAATATCAAGTTATCGTAATAAATTTTCCTTCCTAATTATATCATATATTAATTCAATATTCAATTAATTATTTTATTGGAAAAATGTATATAAAATGTCGTTCCCTTACCATATTCTGATTCAAAATAAATTTTACCATTATTTTTTTCTATCATCTGTTTAGATAATGCTAATCCTAGACCTGTCCCTTTCTCTTTTACCCCTTTTACTCTCTCGTATGCATTAAATATTTTATCTTTATTCTCATCATTAATTCCTATTCCAGTATCCCTAATTTTTATAATAATCTCCCTATCCGTTTTTTCATTAGAGAATTCTATTATCCCATTTTCGTTATTATACTTAATAGCATTACTTAGAATGTTATTTAAAATTTGAAAACACATACCTTCATCCGCAAGTACATGTAGATTTTTATCTAAATTTAAAACTGTAGATATTTTTTTCATTTCAATAAGAGTTGTATTATTTAGAACAATTTCATTAATTACTCTATACAAATTAACTTCTTCAAAATAAGTATCCATTTTTTCAGCATTCATTTTATTATAATCTAATAAATTTTCTATAAGCTCTTTTAATCTCATTGAGTTTTTAAAGACCTTTTCCAGCATCTCAAATGCACTTTCAGACATCTCTTGTTTATTTATAAGAATATTTTCTGTAAGTCCAATAACTGCAGTAATTGGAGTTCTAATTTCATGGGATAATATAGACATATCCATATCACGTTTTTTATTTTCGTTTTTAAATCTCTTATTTTCTTCATAAATTTTTTGTTTTTCCGCCTTCTCTTTTGTTATATCTACACCTATAAAATAATATAAATTTTCATTTTCTATAATAATATTTCTTCCGTTTACAAGTAAAACTACCGATTCCTTTTTAGAATTTTCTATAGTAATTTCCCTATTTATAATATCTTTTTTATCTAAAAATATATTCTCTATTTCTTCAGAATTTTCATAAAATTTAATATTTCTTAATAGTTCTTCACGATCGTTTAATTCTTTTATACTATATCCAAAAAATTCCCTTAGTGACTTATTTATAAACTTATACCCTAAATCTCGTTCATAATAAAAAACATACAGATTCGAAAAATTATCATTTTCAAATACTCTATTCTCTTTTATTCCATTATTTGATTTCATAGATAATAAAATATATTTTTCATTTTCAACTTCAATTTCATTACATATTATTTCTAATTTTATTTTATTCTTATTGAAGTTATATTGTATATAAATTGGTTCTGGATATTTTTCTATTGCCCTTATTATGTCCTCTTTTCTCAGCCTTTCTATTATTGAAAATATACTTTTTCCAATAATTTTTTTATTTATTTTAGAATTTAATAATACCAACGCTTTTTTATTTGCCTTATAAATAAAGAAATTTTCTAAAACTAAAATTCCATTTTCAGAAAAATCTAGGATTTTTTTTATCTTTTTGCTATCTCTTGTAATTTGTCTTAAATATACTTTATCTAGCCCATAATTTAAATAATGTATAAATACAATATAAGAAAATAAAAAAATAATATAATAATATAGCAAAAAAGTGGTCTTATCAAACATATAAAATAAAAGTAAAAAAATCTCTGCAGTTATTTTAAATAATATTACATTAACAATAACTTTTTTCATATTAAATACAGTAATCACACTTACATATAATAATTCTAAATATAATGTTATTGTCATAAATTTTTCAATTTGCTCTTGTGGTAGAAATATTATATACATTAAATTAGAAACTAATATAAGAATAAAAATAATGTTAAATTTCTTAGATTCACTTTTTTCTCCTACGATAAAAAGTCCCCAAAATAATATTATTATCTCCACATATTTTATCATATTATCATAAAAAATCCGAAATCCCATATATGTCTGTTCACGCATGAAAAGAGTAACTATAATAATAGATAATATTAAATAAGATAAAAAAAAATAATAATAGTCTATTCGTCGTAGTAATGCAGAGTATCTAAAAAATAATATCATTACAATAGTTATAAGCATTGCTAAAATAATAAAATATCCTTTAGAAAGCTCCACTTTATATTGAGATAAGTTTGTAAAATTTTCAAAAATATAATAAAAAAGTCCGAAAGCACAAGTGAAAATTGCTAATAAAAGTAAATAAAACTTATTTTTATCATATAAATTTAGATTAAATTTTAAATCATTTTTTATTTTATCCAATTTTCAGACTGCTATACCTTATAGCAGTTTTCACCACCTTTAACTTTTTATTTTTTCACACAGATATCTCCACTATTAATTATACATATCAAATCTTTAATTTCCTTTTTATTTTCATTTAATTTAGAGAATATTCTATTAAACTCCTCTATATTTTCAAGATTTAACTCCATTTTTATACCACCACACTCTAAATTATGGGAATATAAAATTTTAATTGATTTATCTTTTATTATAGAGGATTTTTGTTTTAAAATCTTTTCATACTTAGTTTTTAAAGGATATCTAATTGATTTTATATACTTATAAAATAAACTTCCATTTAATTTTTTATTATTTTTTGTATTTATCTCAAAATTTTCTATCAATTCTTTACAATTTAATTTTTTTATTGTCTCCATTTCATGAAATATATCTAAAATTTCTTTAAATTCTGATACAGTAAAGAAAAAGTTTTCATAAAAATATTTTTTTATAAATTCCTTATGTTCCAACGTGTATTTATCAATTATTTTTAACTTTTCCTCCATTTTTTCTCCTTAAATCCATATTTTTTTAATTTATACAAAGATTACCTATCTGATAAGATATTCTTTTGAGATGATAATTTATATTTTAATGTTACAAACTCAGATTATTCCTAATCACCAGTAATATATATTATATACCCTATTATAATTCTAATTGCATTATTATTGCATTTTCTAAATTATCTGGATAATAATTTTTTCTAATATTTATCTCATAAAATCCAGCTTTTTTATACAATGAAATTGCACTTACATTACTTTCTCTAACCTCTAAAAATATTTTAGTAATATTTTTTATTTTTAAATTAGAAATTATATTACAAATTAGATTTCTGCCATAACCTTTATTTCGATAACTTTTATCTACAGCTACTCTTATTATTTCAGCTTCATCTAGTGCTATTGTCGTTACCGCAAATCCGACAAGTAGATCTCCTTCATAAATTGTAAATATATCATATAGAGGATTTTTTTTCATCTCCATATATATCTCTTTTTTCCAAACTACATTAAACGATTCTTTTTCAATATAATTAATTCTATCAATTAATCCAACATCCATATTTTATCTTACAATCCCTATTTTATTTAATGGCCAAAATCTTATAATAGTCCTACCACGTAATCTTTTTTCATTTATCATTCCCCAAAATCTTGAGTCAAAACTATTATTTGTATTGTCTCCTAGTGCCATATAGTAGTTATCATTTAAAATTATTGTAGCGCTACCTTTTGCATTTAGATTTTCTATAACTTCTTTATTTTTTAATATATCTAGTATTGGACCTGTTTCTTTATCATTAACAAAAAATTTAAGGTTTGGTATAATATTCATTACTAATTCAGGTTTTTCAGAAAGGATATTTTGAAGTTTTTCGACATTAACTTCTGTATCAAATCCACTTCCTGCATTTAATTTACCTATAATTGTAAGTTCATCACCTTTTTTAGGGATATACCATGTATTCTCGCCAATAAATCCGATTGATGTATATCGTCTTTGTACTCTATTAACTACGTTATTTTCAGAGTACAGTTTGCCATTTTTACTCAATTTAAACTTAGTATCTTTATTATATTCCTCTATAAATATATTGTCTATATTATTTATTGTAAAATCCTCGTTATTAGGATTAATCTCTACTGGTACCCCGTTTAAAAATAGGATTGGAAATAGATCCTCGTACACCATTTTTAAGCTCATATTATTAGGTAAATTTAAAATATAATAAGGATTACCCTCATTAATTTTAAATGGCTTATCGTAATAATAAACTTTGTTATCTATAAACAATCTTTTATTAAAATCAACATACTCGTTTTCATTATCATCTGAATGTATCCCGCTATCATCCATCCTAAATAAATTTCCTAAATCTGAATAAAAAATACTATTATTTTCATAATATGAATTAATTTTTTTCCCATGAATAAGATATCCTGCATTTGCATATAATTTATCTTCCCATAATTTTCCTTTTATAACTTCATTATTCACAATTAAGTTACCATTTTCTAATATTTTTATCTCTTCACCTGGTAATCCTACTAGTCTTTTAGTATATAAGTCTTTATTTCTAATAGGTTCTTTAAATACAATAATTTCACCCCGTTTTGGCATACGAAATCTATAAGATACCATATCTCCAAAAAAACGTTCTTTTAACATAATCGTGGGCATCATTGAACCTGTTGGGACCATGAAATTTCCAATATAAAAATATTGTATTATTAAAACAAGTATAACTGCAGTAATTATAGTTTCAGATGTATTTACTATTTTTTTAATAGTTTTTTTTATAGAGTTTTTTTCAATATTAAGAATTTTAATAAGATATTCAGAAAATTTATCACGATTTTTTCTAATTTTATCACCAAGTTTTTTTTCGTTAACCCATATATATATAAAAAAACTAGTTAATATTATATATAATATTAAGTTTATAATAATTTTACCTTTCATTATTTTCTCCTTTTTTACATATAAATCTTAGATGTACATTCAAAAAAAGCTAGCACAAATGCTAGCTTCCTTTATATTATCTTATTTCTTTTATTCTTGCAGCTCGTCCTGATCTCTCTCTTAAATAGTAAAGTCTTGCTCTTCTAACTTTTCCAACTTTACATACATCAATTTTGTCAATAAATGGCGAGTTAATAGGGATTATTCTCTCTACACCTACACCGTATGATACTTTTCTAACAGTGATGTTTTTAGCAAGTTGTCCACCACTAATTCTAATAACTACACCTTCAAAAATTTGGACTCTTTCTTTGTTTCCTTCTCTTACTTTATAGTGAACTTTAACTGTATCTCCAGCTTTAAATGTAGGAATATCTGTTCTTAAGTAAGATTTTTCAATTAATTCGATTAATTTTTCTTTCATTTTTTCCTCCTATATTATAAATATTCATTACTTTTTTCTAAAAATAAGCGGAATATTCTATTAAAAACATTGTTATTATAACATAAATTATTTAAAAACTCAATAGTTTTTTATAATTTATTTTCTAAGAATATTTTGGATAAGTTTTCTATTATAATTTCCTCTGAAGCATCTGATAATAGCTGTAAATTGAAAACAAGGACTTTATCCATTATCCAACATAATATGCTCTCACTGCCATTTCTTAATCTTTTTTCAATTTTAGCCGTATCTAAAGTTTTAGGTTTTATAAATATAACCTCCCTTTCAAAATTATAAATTTTATTCATACTATCATCGAGAGTCATATAATTTCCATTAAAAAAACCTATCTCTACATATTCGCCAATTTCTCTTTCTAGATTCCTTACAAATTTTCTATTTCGTTTTTTTAACTCATCATTTGTTATAGAGAAACATTTATTAATGTATATATTGTTATATTTTTTTTCTAAATACATTTTAAAAGTTAGATAGAAAATTATTTTAGTTTCTCTATTAGGTGAGAACATTTTATATAAACTATTTTCTTTTACTTTAGAGATAATATCTCTATCGCCGGTTATTATCCCAGTTTCAGGAAAACTACCTAATTTTGACAATTCCAATATTTTTAAATCTGAAAAATTGTTCACTACATCTAAAAAGTTAATACCTATATTTTTTATTTCCATAGAATCTGTTTCATAGTATGCTTTATTTGTAATGTATATTACTTTTGTATTTTTTAAATTTTCTAATTCACTTAAATCTACCCTTTTTATTCCATCAATGTTATTTTCAAACATTTCACTATATATAATTACATTTTCTTTATTTGGATCAATTGCATTTTCATAATCCTTAATATCAGTTTTATTTAAATAACCCACAATACGTACATTACTAGATAATTTTTTTATAATTTCATTAATACCTATTTTTTCATTTAAGTATATTGTTTCAGGTAAACCAATGATTATATTGCTTTCTTTAAATATTGTTTCGATTAAAAGATATATTGCACTAGTTAAATTATTTAGCAATACAAAATCTTTACCTTTTATTATTTGAGAAAATAAATTATTTATCTCAATATCAATATCCGCATCAATCCCTTTTTCTTCATTATATTCAAGGTTATTATACGAAGTAAATACCATTTTAAAATCATTAATAATCTCTTCGCTATATATTTTTTCACCAATATATTTGGAATAAATAGTCCCTAAACAATTTAAAATCTCTTTAACCGGTCTCCCTTTTTCTATTATAAGATTTTCTTTTAATTTTTCAATATAATAATCAAATGAGTAATCTAAATTTTTTATACTCTCAATAGATTTTGCGCCAGCAATCTTTTTATGTCGTTTATTAACAATCTCTTTTAAATATTCTGAAACTATCTCTTCAGAGTATTGTGCAATTAGCTCTTGTATTTTGGGTACAATTTTCAAATCCTCAAAAGTAGGTAGCTTTTCAATATACGATTGTGCAATATTAAAATCCATATTAATCTTCCTTATTCTTTAATATAATTCTTCTATCTAAATTGTATTTTTTTATTTTTTCATATAATGTTGTTCTACCTATTCCGAGTAGTTTTGCAGTTTCTTGTTTATTCCATCTTGTTTTTTGTAATGCAATCGCAATTACAACTTTTTCAACTTCAAATAGATCATATATCTCATTTTCTAATATATCTTTAAGTGGCCCTAGACCAGTTACAACTTTATTTTCTATTGTATCAGCACTCATTTTTAATTCAAGTGGTAAGTCCTCTACACCTAATGTTTTTGTTGTAGATATAATAGCCATTCGTTCAATTATATTTTTTAATTCTCTTATATTTCCTGGATAATCATATCTTAAAAGATATTTCATCGCTTCACTAGATATAACATACATATCTTTATGAAGTTCAGAAACAATATTATTTAAAAAACTATTTGCAAGTAAAGGGATATCCTCTTTACGATCTCTTAAAGGTGGTACTTGTATTGGAAAACTAGTTAAACGGTGGTATAAATCACGTCTAAATTCCCCTCTTTCAACTTCCTCTTTTAAATTTTTATTAGTTGCTGCTACAAATCTAACATTTACTTTTATACTTTTATTTCCACCCACTCTTCTAACATCGCCATATTCAATTGCTCTTAATAATTTAGCTTGATTTTTTATATCCATATCGCCTATTTCATCTAGAAAAAGTGTACCTCCATCAGCCTCTTCAATGATCCCTTTTTTCATAGTATCTGCCCCAGTAAAGGCACCTTTTTCATGACCAAATAGCTCTGATTCAATTAACTTTGGTGACATTGCAGAACAATTTATAGTAATAAAAGGTTTCTTTTTACGTAGACTTTTTTTATAAATTTCTCTAACTACTAATTCTTTCCCAACTCCTGTTTCTCCAGTAACTAAAACAGTAAGATCACTTTCTGCAATTTTTTCTATAAGCTGTTTCATAGATTTCATTGCTGGACTTTGGCCTATTAATTCTTTACTTTCCTCATTAACCATTAATTTTTTTTCTAATTCTTTTTTCTCTCGTAAAATATTACTATTATTGATAGCATGTTTTAAAACTTTATCTAAGACCTTTTTATCTACTGGTTTTAATACATGGTCATATATTCCACTAGATTTAATCTCATTTAAGATTTCGTCTGTTTCTTCGTTAATTAAGGCAATAACTAATAAATTATCATCTAAACCTTGAAGTTTTCTCATTGCTTCTGTAAAATTAAACCATTGAATATTTTCATCTAATAACATAACTTCAAATTTATTTTCTCTTAACATATCTAGTCCATCTAGATAATTATCAAAAGTTATAATTTCATAATCTACTTTTAAAATTTTTCTTAAATTTTTAAGAAATTCACTTTGTTCCGAAATTGCTAGGATCGCTTTTTTTTCCATATAATTTTCCTCCTATATTTTTTTAAAGTGTACTATTTTTATAATTTATTTAAATCATTTTTCTATTTTAAAACATACCTAATTATATAATAACAGATTTTTTCATTTTTTTCAACTAATATTAATAATTTAATGTTATATTTAAGTATATAATTCTTTAAAAAAAACATATTGTTTTATTTTATCACTATTATTCTATTATCAAATTATATTAAATTTTTCCTAATTATAAATTTTAATTGGGTTTTTAAATAGGAATTCTATTACAATAAAAAAGAGGACGTTTTATAAAATGTCCTCTTTTTTTGTGTATGATTTTTACGAATTTTTTTTCTGGTTGTAGTCTTTTAGATTGTTTTTTTATTTACAAGAATAATGTTTGTTTTTTAACTGTTTTTTATAAAACTCTCTGTCGAAATTTCTACTATTTAATAATTTTGAACCAAATATTTCTAATTATTGTTTTTTTCCATCATATCTCATTTAATTCACTCCTTTAATATTTTATCATAATAATCGTAGTTTGTTATAAATATGCAACAGCAAACACAAAAAATGAGTACGGTATTACTACAATAATATCTGAAATGGTATGAGGTATTCCTATAAGTTTATGAAGAATTGCATATAATAAAATTGCAATTGCAAAAAGGAATATACTAGCAGAAACCCGTATTATTGTTAGCCTAAAACTACTCATTTTTTCATTATCTCCCATTATGCTATAAAGAAATATAATTAATGATACAATCCCAATGACTATCATACTAATAATATAATAATTCATATTACTGATAGACTGACAACTAGTATAAAATAAAATAGAAAATCCAGCACCAAATCCAAAACTACAGCTATTTTTTAAAAATTTAAAAAATCCAAATTCTACATTATTATTCATAATTAAAAGCGTTGTAGTAGCGAATGATAACATTCCCACTAAAAAAGTATTTCCAATCAAATTCTATACCTATTCGAAAATAAGTAATAATCTTTATATTATACCATAAAAAAATGTAGGGGGGCAAGTATTTTATTAAAAAATTAAATATTATTTTCGCTATTTTATTTATAATCTTTCCAATAAAAAAAGAGAATATTTTATAAATATCCTCTTTTTCAATTTATATTATTTTCAAATATATTCCCAAAATCTAAGTTCTAAACTCCGGTTTTCATACGTGATAATATTCTTTATTTTATTTTACAAAATTTTAATCTCGTTTTCATAAATTTTATCTTAATTTTAATAATTCCACCATAATAATATTTACCAAAAAATAAAAAAAATGGCTCCCCGAGCTGGGCTCGAACCAGCGACAACACGGTTAACAGCCGTGTGCTCTACCAACTGAGCTATCAGGGAACACATATATAAGTATATATATTAAAG
>JAAYPW010000137.1 GCA_012519615.1 Fusobacteriota bacterium | reverse complement strand
GATTTAAACATACGAACAAATGTGTTTATTTCACTCATATTCCAAGCAACCATAACCAATACAGCAGATAAAGATGCTAACGGAATATTTTTAGCTAAAGGTGCTAGAAAAAACATAATTGAAAATAGTATAACTGCGTGAATCATCCCAGATAAAGGTGTTTTTGCTCCAGAACGAATATTTGTAGCTGTTCTAGCAATTGCACCAGCAGCAGGAAGACCACCAAAAATTGGTGAAAAAATATTGGCTATACCTTGTGCAATTAACTCTGTATTAGAATCATGCCTATCAGAAGTCATTCCATCTGCAACAACTGTAGACATTAAAGATTCAATTACAACTAAAAATGCAATAGTTGTAGCGTGAGGAAATAGTATAGTAATTTTTTTTAATGATAAAAATCCGATTGATGGGTTTGGTAGGGTTTTTGGCAACTCTCCAAATACACTACCTATTGTATGTACGTCAAGTTTAAAAAGATATGTTATAGTTGCTGATAAAATAATCGCAATTATTGTACCAGGTAATTTTTGAAAAAACTTTTTACATATTATAATTATAAAAAGTGTAAAAAAAGCAATAAATGTTGTTGTATAGTTAATTGTATTGAAATGGGTAAAATAAGATAACCATTTTTCAATGAAATCAACTGGAACTTGGGTTATTTTTAATCCAAAAAAATCTTTAACCTGTGATGAAAGTATAAGAATTGCCATACCTGATGTAAAACCTATAGTAACAGGATATGGGATAAATTTAATAAGACTACCAGCTTTGGAAATCCCAAGAATAATAAGTATAATTCCAGCAATAAAAGTAGTTAGAAGAAGTGAATCAAAACTAAAATTTTTAAGTAGATAGAAACTTATTACGATAAATGAACCAGTCGGACCACCAATTTGATATTTGCTTCCACTAAAAAATGATATTAAAAATCCAGCTACAACTGCAGTATAAAGTCCCTTATCAGGTGTAACACCACTTGCTATAGCAAATGCCATTGCCAATGGCAGAGAGACAATACCAACAGTAATCCCTGCAAATAAATCTTTTAGGAATAATGAAAAATTATATTCTCTAAAAGAAGTAAAAGTTTTTGGGATAAAATTTAATTTGCGTAAGTGGACATCCATAAAAAAACCTCCTTAAAATCTTTTTTTTAATTAATCTTATAATAATATAATATCATAAATATTAAAACTGTCAACTTTTTATTATTAAATTATAAAATAAAAATTTAAATTTTAAATATTTATTATGTTATAGAATGAAAAAAAAGGATTTTTTAGAATAGATTAGTATATATATTATAGTTAATTAATATACAAGGAGATGAGAAGGATGTTTAGTAAAGAAATTAAAGAGCAATTATCAAAAGTACTCTCTAAAATGAAGAATAATGTAAATATAATCTATTTTACACAAGAATATGAATGTAGTGTATGTAAGGATACGAAAGAATTTGTTACAGAGTTTTCTCAGATGTCAGATAAAATCAAATTAGAAGTAAAAGACTTTGTAAAAGATGATAAATTAAGAGAGAAATATAATGTTGATAAAGTACCAGCAATTATTATATTAGATAAAGATGGTATTGATTATGGTATAAAATACTATGGACCACCTGCAGGATATGAGATAAACTCTTTTATAGTGACATTAATAGAGATGTCTGGAATAGTTGAAGATTATTCTGATGATATTGAAAAACAAATAAAAAATATAGATAAAGATATACATATACAGGTTTTTGTATCTTTACAATGCCCATATTGCCCACCAGCTGTGATTACAGCCCATAAATTAGCACAAAAAAATAATAAAATAAAAGCTGATATGATTGAAAGCAGTGTATTCCCCCATTTAGCAAATAAATATAGTGTAAATGGAGTTCCAAAAATAATAATTAATGAAAAATATTCTTTAGAAGGCGCACAACCTGTAGAAGAATTTCTAAAATTAATAAAAAAAATATAAAAAAAGGAGTTCACAGGAACTCCTTTTTTTATACAAATATTTATTTAATGATAGATTGTCAAGCTAAGTGCAACACTTTTTTTAATTACTCAAAAAATTTTGATAAAACTTCTAATGGAGTTTTGTACCCTAATCTTTTTCTTGGTCTGTTGTTAATTAAATTGACTACTT